>JBNKHC010000321.1:0-7253 GCA_050290145.1 Kiloniellaceae bacterium
GCCACGATCCCGCTCTTTGTCCGGCCGACACACCAGATCCTTCTGGACACCCTCTTGGGCAACCGCGCCGCCGGGCGCGGCCGGGCGGGGGAGGGCTCCGCCGGCGCCGACAGCGTCGATCTTGATGTCGCCGGTGACGGCTGAGCGCCGGCGCGCCGGAAGGGGTTTGGGAAAAGACAGCCCCAATCTACAATAGCCCGGCCGCCTCATTGCCGGGACTCGACCGATGTATCAGGCCTTCATGGAGAACGAGGACTTCGTTCTCGGCCCGGGTTCGATGTACGAACGCCTGCGCCGCGGCGGCGCGGCCGAGCTGGATCCCTACATCTTTCACGCCAGCCTGATCTACGACGAGCGGTCCCGCCAGGTCCTGGAAGGCGTCTGTCGGGAGTACCTGGACATCGGCCAGCGCCATGGCCTGCCCATGATCGCGACCTCGCCGACCTGGCGGGCGAACGCGCAGCGGGTGTCGCGGTCCGGTTGCGCAGACCGGCCGGTCAATCGCGATGGTGTGCGCTTCATGCTGGAGCTGCGCGCCTCCTATGGCCCCGAGGCCGCGCCTATCGCGGTCGGCGGGACGACCGGGCCGAAGGGGGACGCCTACCTGCCGGCGGAAGCGCCGGGCACGGCGGAAGCAGAAGAGTTCCACCGCCCGCAGGTCGAGGAGTTGGCCGAGAGCGGCGTCGACTTCCTGGTGGCGAAGACGCTGCCCGCCTTTCCCGAGGCCCTCGGCATCGCGCGCCGCATGGCCGCCACCGATGTGCCCTATATCCTGAGTTTCGTGGTGCGGCGCGACGGCACGCTGCTGGACGGCACGCCCCTGGACGAAGCCGTGGCGCGCATCGACAACGAGATCTCGCGCGCCCCCGCCCACTACAACGTCAACTGCGTTCACGCCTCGGTCTTCGCCGCGGCCATGGCGGCCACCCGCGCCCGCAGCCCGCAGGACGCCGCCCGCATCCTCGGCCTCGACGCCAATACCTCGGCCAAGACGCCCGAGGAGCTGGAAGGCCTGGAGGAACTGGAAACGGAAGATCCCGAGGATTTCGGGCGCAATGTCTGGGAACTGAACAAGTCCTGCGGGACGGTCTACCTGGGCGGCTGCTGCGGCTCCTCGACCGAGCACATCGAAGCCCTGGCCCGGCGCGGCAGGGCGGTCAACTGAGCCTTCGGTGCGCTGTCGCAGCGTTTTATTCTGAGATAACGTTGACAATTTATCGATAAAATGTCTTTGTAATGGGGCGCGGGAGGCGCGCTCTTTCGAATAAAGGCATGGAAAAATGGACGGCGACAACAGGCAACCTGCTTGGCAATTCTGGATCGACCGGGGCGGCACCTTCACCGACGTGGTGGCGCGCAAGCCCGACGGGGAACTGGTGACCCACAAGCTGCTGTCCGAGAATCCGGAGCAGTACAAGGATGCCGCCGTACAGGGTATCCGCAGTCTGCTCGGTCTCGGCAAGGAAGACGCCCTGCCGCCAAACGTCGTGGAAGCGGTGAAGATGGGCACCACTGTGGCCACCAACGCGCTGCTGGAGCGCAAGGGCGACCGCACCCTCTTCGTCACCACCGAGGGCTTCGGCGACGTGCTGCGCATCGGCTACCAGAACCGCCCGCGCCTCTTCGACCGCCACATCGTGCTGCCGGAGATGCTCTACGAGCGCTCGGTCGAGGTGCCGGAGCGCGTCAGCGCCGAGGGCGAGGTCATCACGCCGCTGGACGAAGACGCCGCCCGCGCGGCCATGAAGAGCGCCTACGACGACGGCGTCCGCGCCGTGGCCATCGCCTTCATGCACGGCTACCGCTTTCCCGACCACGAAAAGCGCGTCGCGGCCATCGCCCGCGACATCGGCTTCACCCAGGTCTCGGTAAGCCACGAGGTCAGCCCGCTGATGAAGCTGGTCAGCCGCGGCGATACGACTGTCGTGGACGCCTATCTCTCGCCCATCCTGCGCCGCTACGTCGACCAGGTGGCCGGGCAGCTGGACGCGGACGCCCAGCACGGCCCGCGCCTCATGTTCATGCAGTCCAATGGCGGCCTCACCGACGCGCGCCTCTTCCAGGGCAAGGACGCCATCCTCTCCGGCCCCGCCGGCGGCGTGGTCGGCATGGTGCGCACCGCGCACATGGGCGGCTTCGGCAAGCTCATCGGCTTCGACATGGGCGGCACCTCCACCGACGTCTCCCACTACGACGGCGAGTACGAGCGCACCTTCGACACCCTGGTGGCGGGCGTGCGCATGCGCGCGCCGATGATGCACATTCACACCGTGGCGGCCGGCGGCGGCTCCATCCTGCACTTCGACGGCGCGCGCTTCCGTGTCGGCCCGGATTCCGCCGGCGCCGATCCGGGGCCGGCCTGCTACCGCCGTGGCGGGCCGCTGGCGGTCACCGACTGCAACGTCATGCTGGGCAAGATCCAGCCGGAGCAGTTCCCCAAGGTCTTCGGGCCCAACGCAGACCAGCCGCTGGACGCCGAAGTGGTGAAGCAGAAGTTCGCCGCCCTGGCTCAGGAGATCGCCGCGGCCACCGGCAAGCCGCTGCAGAGCCCGGAAGAGGTGGCCGAGGGCTTCCTGCGCATCGCCGTGGAGAACATGGCCAACGCCATCAAGAAGATCTCGGTGCAGCGCGGCTACGACGTCACCGAATACACCCTCAACTGCTTCGGCGGCGCCGGCGGGCAGCACGCCTGCCTGGTGGCCGACGCGCTGGGCATGTCGAAGGTCTTCCTGCACCCCTTCGCGGGCGTGCTGTCGGCCTACGGCATGGGCCTCGCCGACGTGCGGGCGATGCGCGAGCAGCAGGTCGAGGTGCCCTTCAATGTCGAGGCGCCGGTGGTGATGGAGGAGGCCTACACCGCGCTGGCCGCCGAGGCCGAGGCGGAGGTGCTGGACCAGGGCGTGCACCCCGACCGCATCAAGCTGGTGAAGAAGGTGCAGCTGCGCTACGAGGGCACCGACAGCCCGCTGCCGATCGACTTCGGCGAGCTGGCCCAGATGCAGGAAGCCTTCGAGGCGGCGCACAAGCAGCGCTTCGGCTTCATCGCCACGGAGCGCAAGCTGGTGGTGGAAGCGGTTTCCGTCGAGGTCATCGGCTCCACCGAGGAGGTCGCCGACCCCGAGCGCGAGGTGGCGGCCGGCGCGACCGAAGCCGAACCGCTGACCCGCGTCGCCATGCACTCCGGCGGCGCCGCGCACGATACGCCGCTCTACGACCGCGACGCCCTGCTGCCCGGCCAGAAGGTCGACGGCCCCGCCGTCATCGTCGAGTCGACCGGCACCACGGTGGTCGAGCCGGGCTGGCAGGCCGAACTGACCCGGCGTGGCCACCTGGTGCTGACCCGCGTGGTGCCGCGGCCCAAGACCGAGGCGGTGGGCACCGAGGCCGACCCGGTGATGCTGGAGGTCTTCAACAACCTCTTCATGAACATCGCCGAGCAGATGGGCGCGACCCTGGCCAACACCGCCTATTCGGTGAACATCAAGGAGCGCCTGGACTTCTCCTGCGCCATCTTCGATCCCGAGGGCAACCTGGTCGCCAACGCGCCGCACATGCCGGTCCACCTCGGCTCCATGGGCGAGTCGATCAAGACGGTGATCCGCGAGAACAGCGGCCGGATGAAGCCGGGCAACGTCTATGCGCTGAACGCGCCCTACAACGGCGGCACCCACCTGCCGGACGTGACGGTCATCACCCCGGTCTTCGACGAAGCGGGCGAGGAGCTGCTGTTCTACGTCGGCTCGCGCGGCCACCACGCCGACATCGGCGGGCGCACGCCGGGCTCGGCGCCGCCGGACTCGACCCGCATCGAGGAGGAAGGCGTCCTCATCGACAATTTCCTGCTGGTCGAGGAAGGCCGTTTCCGCGAGCAGGAGACCCTGGAGCTCCTGACCTCCGGCCAATACCCCTGCCGCAACCCGCAGCAGAACATGGCCGATCTTTCGGCGCAGATCGCCGCCAACGAGACCGGCGTGCAGGAAGTGCGCAAGATGCTGGCCCACTTCGGCCTCGAGGTGGTGCAGGCCTACATGCGCCACGTGCAGGACAACGCCGAGGAATCGGTGCGCCGGGTGCTGGACGTGCTGAAGGACGGCCAGTTCACCTATCCGCTGGATAACGGCAACCAGATCCAGGTGAAGATCACCGTCGACAAGCAGAAGCGCGAGGCGCTCATCGACTTCACCGGCACCTCGCCGCAGGACAAGGGCAACTACAACGCCCCGACGGCGGTCTGCAAGGCGGCGGTGCTCTATGTCTTCCGCACCCTGGTTGAGGACGAGATCCCGCTGAACGAAGGCTGCCTGAAGCCCCTGAAGCTGAAGATCCCGGAACGCTCCATGATCAGCCCCGAGTACCCGGCGGCGGTCATCTCCGGCAATACCGAGGTCTCCCAGTGCATCACCGACGCGCTCTACGGCGCGCTGGGCGTGCTGGCCTCGGCCCAGGGCACCATGAACAACTTCGTCTACGGCAACGACCGCTACCAGAACTACGAGACCATCTGCGGCGGCACCGGCGCCGGGCCGGACCACGACGGCACCTCGGCCGTGCACTCGCACATGACCAACACCCGCATGACCGACCCGGAGGTGCTGGAGTGGCGCTTCCCGGTGCGCCTGGAGGCCTTCCGCATCCGTCACGGCTCGGGCGGGCGCGGCAAGCACCGCGGCGGCGACGGCGTCATCCGGCGCATGCGCTTCCTGGAGCCCATGACCGCCACCATCCTGTCGCTCCACCGGACCACCGACCCCTACGGCCTGGCGGGCGGCGAGGCCGGGCAGCGCGGCCGCAATACGGTGGAGCGGACCGACGGCTCCTTCGTCGAACTGAAGGGCAGCGACGAGATCGAGATGGGCGCCGGCGACGTCTTCGTCATCGAGACGCCGGGCGGCGGCGGCTACGGCAAGGCCGAAACCCAGAAGGAGGCGGCGGAATGAGCCCCGAGCACAGTGACGGGAAGAAGGAAAGCGGCAAGCGCTCCATCGTCTCCTCGGCGCACCTGGTCTCCGAGCGCGCGGCGGAGACCAGCGCCTTCGAATACGGCCTCTACATCGCCTCCAACGCCTTCAACCGCTGGATCCAACGCTGCATGTCGGCGGCCGGCTACCCGGACCTGAGCGCCCTGGACGTCATGGTGCTGCACACGGTGAACCACCGCGCCAAGGACAAGAAGCTGGCCGACATCTGCTTCGTCCTCAACATCGAGGACAGCCACACGGTGAACTATGCCCTGAAGAAGCTCTCGCGCCTGGGCCTCGTCGCCGGCGACAAGCGCGGCAAGGAGATCTTCTACGCGACGACGGAGGACGGGCAGGCGGCTTGCGTGAAGTATCGCGAGGTGCGCGAGGACTGCCTGGTCAGCGCCTTTTCCGCCTTCAGCGGCGACAAGGCCGGTGAGCTCAACGAGCAGATCGGCGAGGCCGCCGACCTGCTGCGCGCCCTTTCCGGCCTCTACGACCAGGCGGCCCGCTCGGCGTCGAGCCTATAGGTTACCTTCAAGGCGGCGGACGCTGGCCGCTGCTTCTTCGTGGCCCTGCTCGGCTGCGCGGCGGTACCATTCGAGGGCTTGTTCCTCGTTGCGCGACACGCCGATGCCGTTTTCGTAGAGGATGCCCAGATTATTCTGGGCGCGGGCGCTGCCGCCCTCGGCGGCAGTCTGCATCAGGCGAGCCGCGGTGTAGACGTCGCTCTTCACGCCCCAGCCCTGCAGATACATGACGCCGAGCGTGTTCTGGCCTTCCGGGTCGCCGCCCGCGACGCTCTTCTTTGCCCAGTACAAGGCCTGCTCGACATCCCGCCCGACGCCAGTCCCTAAAAGGTACATCGTTGCGAGCGAGTTCTGCCCCCGCGCACTGCCGTTCTCCGCCGCCGTTTGAATGAGTTCCCGGGCCTTGTCGAGATCTTTTTCGACGCCGATACCCTCCAGGTACAGGCTGCCCAGCGTATTGTGCGCCTCGGCGCTGCCTCCTTCTACGGCCTGCCGAAGATGCGACACGGCCTGGTCTAGGTCCTTTTCGACGCCGATACCTTGCAGGTACATGTAACCGAGCGTGTTGTGGGCATCGACATTGCCTGCCTCGATAGCACGGTCGAGCCACCTCAAGGCAGCCGGCAGGTCTTGCTCGATGCCATTTCCCTCGAGATAGGTGACGGCCAGGTTGTGGTACGCGTCGCGATCGCCTGCCTCCGCCGCCCGTTCGAAATAGCGGAGCGCCCGAACGGGGTCGCGGTCCACGCCTTTACCATAGAGATACAACAGACCGAGGACATTCAGGCCCTTGGAGTTCTCGGAAAAGACCGACTTCTCGGCCAGTTCGCGCGCCAGGGCGAAGTCACGCTCGACCCCCAGACCGGCGAAGTACATCCAGGCCAGGCCTGCCTGGGCGTTCGCTTCGCCCTGTTCGGCAGCGAGATGGAGCAGTCGAAAGGCCTCTGTGTAATCCTGCGCGACCCCCTCGCCCTTCGCATAGAGGGTGCCGAGGATCATCTGGCCTGCGGCATTGCCGGCTTCCGCTGCTTCCGTGGCAAGCGGGATAGCCGCCTCCAGATCACCCTGACGCAGAAGGCCGATGCTGACCAGCGCCTTCATCTCGGCGTCGTCGGGATTGGCGGCGAGGGCACCTTTGCATAGCGCCAGCGCATTCTGAAAAGCCGCGCTCTCCGGAGGCTCGCCGTGTGTCGCTTCCCTCTGCGACAGGCACTCCTCCTTCAGCGCCTGCGCATCCTGCGCCCCTGCCGGGCCTGCCATCGCAGCCAGCAGGCCGCCGGCCAGCACGGCGATCGTTTGAATACCTTTCATCCTGTCCCCACCCCCGAGAAGTCCTGTTGCGTCGCTGCGGCGTGCAATCTACCTTTAATTGTGGTGTGGGACCAAGTGGGAGAGCGCTGGCGATGAAGCTTGCGGGAGTGGGAATCCTGGCCTTGGCCCTGGCGGGCCTTGTCGCGGGCTGCAGCGACACCATGAACCTGCCAGCCGAGACCCGCCTGGAGTGCGAAGTCAATGGCCGCGCCTACTTCGTCTCCCATCCCTGGGCCTGCCTGCGCCAGGGCGGCCGGGTCGCCGAGGTGCCGGCCGAGCCGTCGCCCTGGGTCAGCGAGGCCGTCAAGGTCGGCTGGCAGGGGCGCGGCGACATCAAGAACGGGCGCGCCTACTACAACCGCGCCGGCGTGGAAGGCGGCCTGCGCCTGACCCTGCCCGAGGTGAACGACGAGTGTGAGGGCAGCTACGTGCTGCAGACGCCGACCGACGCCGA
>JBNKHC010000322.1:0-11386 GCA_050290145.1 Kiloniellaceae bacterium
GAGCGCGCTGCCGAGGGCCTCTTCCAGATTGCTGATGATCTGGGAGACGCTGGACTGGGTGAGGCCGAGCTGCTTGGCGGCCGAGGTCATGCCGCCGGCCTCCGCCACCATGACGAAGACGCGGATCGACTTCAGGTCAAAGCCCTGCGGCAAATCCATCGAACATTCGGCCCCTTTTTATGAGGCCGTGGGGACGGCCTCAGGCGCTGCCGGGCGGGTCGACGCGGTAACCGGTCTCGGCCGCCGCTTCGGTCAGCCACTCCCAGAACGATAGCGCGAAGCCCCGGTAGACATAAAGGTCGAAGCTCTCAGCGGAGAGGCGGCGCAGGATCACGCCGATCTCGTGGGCCGCCGACTGGGCCACCTTCATCGGCGGGAAGGCGGCGGGGTGGAGGTCGAGGGCGAGGCCCTTGGCCAGCACCCAGGCGGCCCTAGGCCCGGTGATCCGCAGGGCGACGCGGGCGTGGGAGAGGTCGGTGACGGCGCCCAGCGCTGCCGGGACCTGCTCGGCGAGTTGAACGGCAAGGCGGGAATCGCGGCTTTCCACCAGCCAGCGCCCCGGGGCGATGGCCAGGATGGCCCCCTCGGCGTCGCCGCTGGAGCCGCTCGGTCGCTGCGGCGGGGCGCAGCCGAGGAGGGAGGCGAGGATGCCCTCCACCTGCTCGGCGGTCTCCGGCCAGGCGGCCACCTGCACCAGGGATACCAATTTGCGCTCGGTCAGCGTGACGCCCGCTTCGCCCGCGGGAACGCGGGCCTCGCTGTGGTGGCGGAGCGGGGAGATTGCCTCAGACATGCATGCGGCTCCCGTCGGGATCGAAGAAGTGGGAGGACACGACTTCCACGTCCACATCGATGTTCTTCAAGGGATAGGTGGCGACCAGCTTTTCGCCGATGCGGTTCGGGCCGTCCTCCAGCAAGCCGAGGGCGATGTACTTCTCCAGGGCCGGGCTGTAGGTGGTGGAGGTGATGTGGCCGAGGCTGCGCGGTGGAGACACAGTATCGTTGGCGGCCACCAGGTGCGCGCCGGCGCGGATCTTGCCGCCGTCGGCGGAGACGAAGCCGACCAGCTTCAGCCGCGCTGGATCGGTAAGGCCCACACGCTCCAGCATGGAAGAGCCGATGTAGTGCTTCTTGCGCGAGGTCATGCCGGCGAGGCCCAGATCCTCTGCCGTAGTGCGGCCGTCGAGCTCCGGCCCGGCGACGTGGCCTTTCTCGATGCGCAGGGTCCCCAGCGCCTCGACCCCGTAGGGGATCATGCCGAAGGGTTTGCCGGCCTCCAGGATGCGGGTCCAGACCGCCTCGCCGTGATGGGCGCCGCAGTAGACCTCGTAGGCGAGCTCGCCGGAGAAGGAGAGGCGCGCCACCAGCACCGGCAGACCGTTCAGGTGCCCCTGGCGCACGCCCATGAAGGGCAGGGCCGCATTCGACATGTCGATGTCGTCGAGGACCGCGGTCAGCACCTCGCGGCTTTTAGGACCGGAGATCGCCATGCCCGCCCACTGCTCGGTGACCGAGGTGACGGCGACCTTCAGCTCCGGCCAGACCGCCGCCAGCAGGAACTCCAGCTGCGAAAGCACCGGCGCCGCATTCGCCGTTGTCGTGGTCATGAGGAACTGGGTTTCGCTGAGGCGCCAGGTTGTGCCGTCGTCCCACAGGAAGCCGTCCTCGCGCAGCATCAGGCCGTAGCGCGCCTTGCCCTCCGGCAGCTTCAGGAAACCGTTGGAATAGACGCGGTTCAGGAACTCGGCCGCGTCGGGACCCTGGACGTCGATCTTGCCCAGGGTCGAGACGTCGACCATGCCGACGCTTTCGCGCACCTGGCGCGCCTCGCGGCTGTAGGCCTGCTCCACTGTTTCGTTTCCTTGCGCGTAGATGCGCGGGCGCAGCCACAGGCCGGCCGCCTGCATCTCGGCGCCGTTTTCCACGTGCCAGTCGTGCAGTGCTGTGCGCCGGGTCGGACGGAAATGACTGCCGCGCGCCTGGCCGGCCAGGGCGCCGAGCGTGACCGGCGTGTAGGGCGGACGAAATCGGGTGGTGCCGACCTCGGGGATGGAGAGTTTGCGCTCCCGCGCCATCAGCGCCAAGCCCGTGACATTGGAGGTCTTGCCCTGGTCGGTCGCCATGCCCAGCGTCGTGTAGCGCTTCAAATGCTCGACCGAGCGGAAGCCCTCGCGGTGCGCGAGGGAGACATCCGAAGCCGTGACATCGTGCTGCAAGTCCACGAAGGCCTTGCCCTTGCCGTGAGGCCCGCGCGCGTCCCAGACCGGCAGCGGCGCGTCGGCCAGCGGTTCGGCCTCGGTGCTCGGCAGAGACACCGGGCTGGGGACAAGGCCGCAGGCGCGGGCGGCTTCGGCGCCGGCCTGCGCGCCTTCGGCCAGCGCGGCGCTGGTGCCGAGGGCGCCATTGCAGGCCCCGGCGGCTTGCCAGGGCTGCAGTGCCGCGCCCGGCAGGAAGGCGGTGAGGGTGTCGTCCCAGCGCGCCGACCCGCCGGCCTGGCTGGCCAAGTGGATGGTCGGGGTCCAGCCGCCGCTGACCAGCAGGCAGTCGGCGCTGATTTGGCGATGGGCGCTGTCGTTCGCGCCGCCTTTGGGATCGAAGGCCGCCACCTCGATGCCGCTGAGGCGCTGACCGCCTAGGGCGCGGGTGACCACCTGGCCAAGCAGCAATTCTGCGCCGCTGGCCGCTGCGATGCCCTGCGCCTCGGTGCCGATCTCCCGGCGGGCGTCGACGATGGCGCTCACGGCCACGCCGGCCGATGTCAATGCCGCGACGCTGCGGTAGGCGCCGTCGTTGTTGGTAAAGAGGGCGACCTGGCGGCCCGGCGCGACGCCGTGGCGCTCCACATAGATCCTCCCGGCGTCAGCCAGCATGACACCCGGCTTGTCGTTGTCGCCGAAGACGATGGGCCGCTCGATGGCGCCGCAGGCCAGCACGACCTGCGTCGCCCTGATGGCCCAGTGGCGCTCGCGCGGCTGGCCCTCGGCGGGAACGGGCAAGTGATCGGCGACGCGCTCGACGGCGCCCAGGGTATTGTCGTCGTAGTAGCCGTAAACCGTGGTGCGCGACAGCAGGGTGACGTTGTCGAGCGCCGCCAGTTCGGCCAGCCTTTCGCGGGCTGCTGTCGCGCCTTGCAGGTTGCCGCCAAGGGCGGCCTGCTCGTCGGCGAGGATGACGCGCGCACCGCTGCCGGCGGCCGCAAGCGCCGCCACTAGCCCTGCTGGACCGCCTCCCACCACAAGCACGTCGCAGAAGGCGTTCATCTCCTCGTAGCGGTCCGGGTCGGGCAACCTGGTCCCGGCGCCGAGGCCCGCCGCCTTGCGGATGAAGTGCTCGTAGAGCATCCAGGCCTTGCGCGTCGGGCCCATGAAGGTCTTGTAGTAGAAACCCGCCGAGAGGATCGGCCCGGCGAGCTGGTTCACCGCCATGACGTCGAAGCCGAGCGAGGGCCAGCGGTTCTGGCTCGTCGCTTCCAGGCCGTCATAGAGCTCCACCACCGTCGCCCGGGTGTTCGGCTCGGCGCGCGCGCCGCTGCGCAGGGTCACCAGCGCGTTGGGTTCCTCGACGCCGGCGGAGAAGAGGCCGCGTGGGCGGTGGTACTTGAAGCTGCGCCCGAAGAGATCGACGCCGTTGGCCAGCAGGGCCGAGGCCAGGGTATCGCCGACGAAGCCCTGGTAGCCTTTGCCGTCGAAGGTGAAGCTCAGCGGCTTAGAGCGATCGACGAGGCCGCCGGAGGCAAGACGATAGCCGCTCATGCCACGTCCCGCCCTTGCTTCGGCGCAGCGGCTGCCCAGGGGCCGACGACTTCCGCGCCTTCGATCTTGTGGGTCACGGTATCGCGCGTCACCTTCAGCCACAGGCGGCAGCCCTGGCCGTGGTGCCAGTACTCCAGGTGGCGGCCGCGCGGGTTGTCGCGGTGGAAGACGTAGTCGCACCAGTCTTCGGCGCTGGCGCTGCCGGGATCGGGGCGCTCCTTCGTCGCGTCGCCGCCGTAGGTGAACTCGGCCACGTCGCGCGGGCCGCAGTGGGGGCAGGGGATCAGCATTCTTGCAGCCTCCTAATGCAGTTCGGGGCGCGGCCCGGCACCCTTTTCGTCGAGGACCCGGCCCTGGCAGAAGCGCTCCAGGGTGAAGGCGGCATTCAGTTCGTGGGGCGCGTCGTTGGCGATGGTGGAAGCGAAGCACCAGCCCGAGGCCGGGGTCGCCTTGAAGCCGCCGTAGCACCAGCCGGCGTTGATGTAGAGGCCGTCGAGCGGTCCCTTGCAGATGATCGGGCTGCCGTCCATGGACATGTCCATGATGCCGCCCCAGGAGCGCAGCAGGCGCAGGCGCGCCAGGTTGGGGAAGAGAGTCACGGCGGCGGCGGCCACGTGCTTAACGATGGGCAAATTGCCGCGCTGGGCGTAGGAGTTGTAGCCGTCGATATCGCCGCCGAAGACCAGGCTGCCCTTGTCCGACTGCGAAATGTAGAGGTGCCCGGCGCCGAAGGTGACGACGCCGTCGATCAGCGGCTTCAGGGATTCCGACACGAAGGCCTGCAGCACGTGGCTCTCGATGGGGATGTTGTTGAGCCCCGCCTTCTGCAGCACGACGGAGGAGTTTCCGGCCACGGCGACGCCCACCTTGCCGGCGCGGATAGTGCCGCGGGAGGTCTCGACGCCGACGATGGCGCCGCCCTCCCGGATAAAGCCGGTGACCTCGCAGTTCTCGATCAGGTCGACGCCCTGGCGGTCGGCGCCATAGGCAAAGCCCCAGGCCACGGCATCGTGGCGTGCGGTGCCGGCGCGCGGCTGCAAGAGGCCGCCGACGACCGGGAAGCGGGTGGTGGAGGACATGTCGATGCCGGGGGCGTACTTGGCGACCTGGTCGCGGTCCAGCAGCTCGGCGTCGACGCCGTGCAGGCGCATGGCATTGCCGCGCCGGGCATAGGCGTCGAGCTGGCTCGGCGTATGCGCCAGGTTCAGGACGCCGCGCTGGGAGAACATGACGTTGTAGTTCAGGTCCTGGGAGAGGCCCTCCCAGAGCTTCATGGAGTGCTCATAGAAGTAGGCGTTGGCCGGCAGCATGTAGTTGGAGCGCACGATGGTGGTGTTGCGCCCGATATTGCCGCCGCCCAGCCAGCCCTTCTCGAGCACCGCCACCTTGGTGATGCCGTGGTTTTTGGCCAGGTAGTAGGCCGTGGCCAGGCCGTGCCCGCCGCCGCCGATGATGATGACATCATAGGCCGCCTTGGGCTCCGGCGAGCGCCACACGCGCTCCCACTTCTTGTTGCCGCTCAAGGCGTTGCCGAGCAGCGAAAAGACCGAATAGCGCGCCATGCTCAAGGGTTCCCGGGAACTGAGATTGGGCCATTAGGGCGCGGCTTTGCGCCCGGGTCCAGCGCCGGAAGGCACTATCGGATTATTCAATCCGGGGGATCGGCAGGGGTGATGGTGGTGCTACTCTCAACCGTCACCCTCGGGCTTGTCCCGAGGGTCCAGGGGCGGCCACTTCGCTGTTGCCCTGGATGCTCGGAACAGGTCCGAGCATGACAAGTGAGGGTGGGGGCTGACGCCAGAGCGACTTTCTATAGCTTGATTTTCTCCTCCATCGGGGCTGCCGATGCAGGGTTATCGATCTCGCCGATTGTGCGCCCAGGGGGCGCGAAAGCCCTTAGTCTCTGCCGGAAATCAGCCCTTGGAGGAGTCCTATGGCCTTTCCCGACAGCAGCCGCTACGTGATCATCGGCGCCGGCATCCACGGTCTCTCGACCGCCCTGCATCTGGCGCAGGCGCTGGAGGCGCGCGGCCAGGGCGGCGGCAAGGACGTCCTGGTGATCGACAAGGGCGGCATCGCCGCCGGGGCCAGCGGCATCGCCTGCGGGGTGGTGCGCAACAACTACTTCCAGCCGGCCATGCGCGAGCTCATGGCCCACTCGGTGGCGGTCTGGGAGAGCGATCCCCAGGCCTACAGCTACCACCCCGTCGGCTACATGCAGATCAGCCCGGAGGTGATGCACGAGGACGTGGCCTCCATCTACAAGCAGCAGCAGGCCATCGGCTACGAGTCGATCTTCATCGAGGGTGCAGGCGATTCCGACCGCTACATGAAGGGCCTCTTCGACGACTGGCAGGCCAAGGGCATCACCTCGGTGTTGCACGAGAAGAAGGGCGGCTACGCGAACAACACCGCGGCGCTTTACGGCCTCGCCGACAAGGCCGAGGCGCTGGGCGTGCGTGTCCTGACCGGCGTTACCGTCA
The DNA here is from genome assembly GCA_050290145.1 of Kiloniellaceae bacterium. GTDB lineage: Bacteria > Pseudomonadota > Alphaproteobacteria > Kiloniellales > Kiloniellaceae > Pelagibius. The sequence goes on from JBNKHC010000322.1 coordinate 6,236, forward strand.
CCGGCTTCGAGTTCGGACACAACTCGGAGGCCGTGGCAGCCGTCGAGACCGACAAGGGGCGCATCGCCTGCGACCAGCTGGTCATCGGCACCGGCCCCTGGGTGCGCGACTTCTGGGACATGCTGGAGCTGCCCAAGACCGTCACCATCAAGGGCAAGGACGGTACCCTGCATGACGACGTGCCCATGTGGCGCTACTGGCAGCTGGAGGAGGGGGTGCTGGGCGTCGAGCCGGGCTACCTCACCACCAACGACGGCAAGATGCCGCCGGTGATGCACGTGGATACCGACGCGCCGCTCCATTCCGACGTGGACGGCTCGCTCATCACCGACCAGCTCTGGGGCATCTACTACAAGCCGGATTTTCATTTCAACGGCATCCAGGGCGGCGCTTCGCCCTACAAGGTCACCACGCCGGTCGACGAGGTCGCCATCGACCCCTACGGGCCGTCCTCGCCGGAGTTCGTCGCCTCGCCGGAGTTCGTGCACATGTGGTGCTCGGCCCTGGCCCACTGCCACAAGCGCTTCGAGGGCAAGATCGGCCTCTACAAGAAGGAGCCTTCTGGCGGCATCGGCTGCTTCACGCCGGACTCCTTCCCGGTCTTCGACCGCTTCCGCGAGAACGCCTACGTCATCGCGGACTCCAACCACGGCTACAAGATGATCGGCGTCGGCAAGCTGGTGGCCGAGGAGATGCTCAACGGTACGCCCGAGCTGCTGAAGCCCTTCCGCTTCTCGCGCTACGCCCAGGGCGACCTGCACCCGGTCTCGCACAGTCCTTTCCCCTGGAGTTGACTGGGATCGAAGAGCGGGTCAGGGGATCGTATCCACTGGGATCGCCTTCACCTGGGCGAGCTTCATCTCCTCGGGAACTTCGCCGACCACCCATTCGGCGATGGTCATGCCCAGCACGCCGGTGATCGGCCCCGCGGCCTCGTCGGCCAGGGGCAGCAGCAGGCGTTCGCCGACCGAGGTCCGGTCGACACCATAATAGACCATGCCGCTCATGCAGATGATGCAGCGCTCCTCGACCACCCGCAGCCAGGCAGTTTCAATGAGGGTCCGGCGCTCCGGGTTGACGACGTCGCGCAGGTTCATCCCCTTGAGGTTGGAGTGGCCGAAGACGCTTGCAACCTCCGTGCCCGCCAGGCGGTAGGTGAAGCCCTCTTCGGGCCGGTAGTCCATGAGGTAGATGCGCGACAGCGCCCAGCCGATGTCCAGCGGGTCAATGTCGCCTTTCGACGGCATGGGGCGACCCCGGCGCAGCGACCGCCAGTAGTCGAACAGTCTCAGCAGGTCCGCCTTTTTCAGGAAGTCCGAGACGGGCGACTCCCCGTTATCCGCGGCAGGTTGCACCTTATCCGGCGCCATAAACGATACCCCTTAAAGATGCGGTCTCAGTGCAGGCCGTCGACCGGAATATAGTAGTCCTTGGCATAGTCCATCGCGACAGGCTCCAGCGGTGCGACCGCATGGACCACCGTCATGCCGAGCACGCCGGTAACCCTGTCTCCGGTTTTGTCGCCGAGCGGCAGGAAGAGCCGCTCGCCGGTCGGCGTCCGGTCCGCAGGCAGGTAGATCAGTCCCTTCATCCACATGATGCTGCGGTCCTCGACGACCCGGCGGAAGAGCTCTTCGACCGGCGCGGCGCGCTCCGGGGGCAAGAAGTCGCGGGGGCGCAGACCCTTGAGGTTCGCCCGCCCGAAGACGCCGGCCACGGCGTCGCCGGCCAGGCGGTAGGTAAAGCCCTCGCCGGGCTTGTAATCGAGCAGATAGATGCGCGAGAGCGCCCAGCCGATGTCCAGCGGGTCGATGTCTTCCTTAGACGGCATGGGCCGGCCCCGGCGCCGGGACCGCCAGTAGTCGAACAGCCGGCGCATGTCGGAGTCTTCGATTAGTGCTGTTGCACCCGCTTCACGTCTCTGCAGCGGCTCTTGGCTGCTATCTCGCCCCGGCATAGGCGTTGTGCCCCGCGTACTTGGCAATTCGTCAACTTAAGACGACGATAGTCGGCGCCGCTTGGCCGGATCAAGGTGTAAGCCCCTTCCGCGTTGCACGCGGAAGGCGTTCTGGCGCAGAGTGGCGCAGCGAATCATAAGCAGGAGAAAGCACGATGTACGTGGTGACGGTGGTCTTTAAGGTGAAGGCGGACGCAGGCGACCAATTCAAGAAGCTCGTGCTGCAGCAGGCGAAGAATTCCCTCGAAAAGGAAGAGGGCTGTCACCGCTTCGACGTCTGCTTTGACGACCGGCGTCCGGACACGGTGTTTCTCTACGAGCTCTATGATGACCAGGCGGCCTTCGAAACTCACCGCGAGACGGAGCACTTCAAGGAATTCGGCGAGGCCTCGGTGCCGCTGCTGGAAAGCCGGGCCGTGAACACCTGGTGGCTTCTGAACCCGGCCTGAGGTTACGCCGCTAGCTGCGCGGGCCGTGAGCCGGGCGATACTGGTAGAGCCAGGTCTCGCTGAGCGGCTCGCGGCCCAGCGCCAGGTACATCCGCAGTTCCACCGGTTCCTCGCCCTCCACAGCGAGGTCGAAGACGGCACGCCATTTCCCGCGACCCGGCACCGGCTCGGTGAAGACGCGGGAGATCTCGCCGCGCGAGGCGGTGATCACCGGCTCCGGCTCGCTCTTCGCCGTCAGGCCGGGCAGGCGCCCGCCCTCGAAGTCGACCACGAACTTGATGAGCCCCGGTGGGCGCGGCTTGCCGGGCTGGCCGCCGCGGCCCAGGCGCGTGGCCGCCACCCGCGCGAAGGCGCGGGCCGGATAGGGCTCCTCGGCCAGCCAGTGCAGGCGATAGGTCAGGTGGCGGCTGTCGCCCGCCTTGGCCGCCTCGCGCGCCACCCAGCAGGCGACGATGTTGTCGTGGATCTCGTCGTCGGTGGGAATTTCCAGCAGCTGCACGCTGCCGGGCCCCCAGTCGCCCAGGGGCTCGACCCAGAGGCTGGAGCGGCGCTCGTAGTGGACGCCGTCCAGGTAGTGGTCGAAGTCGCGGTCGCGCTGCAGCAGGCCGAAGCCGCGCGGGCCGTCGTCGAAGAAGGAGGAGAGGGTGACCTGCTCCGGGTTGTTGAGCGGGCGCCAGAGGCGCTCGCCGCCGCCGGTCCACAGCGCCAGGCCGTCGGAGTCGTGGATTTCCGGGCGCCAGTCCATGCGGGAAGGACGGTCGCCCTCCGCATACCAGTACATGGAGGTCAGCGGCGCGAAGCCGAGGCGCGCCACGTCGCGGCGCAGGAAGAGGTGCTTTTCCACCTCCATGATCACTCCGGCGCTGCGGGTTAGGGAAAAGCGGTAGGCGCCGGCGAGGCTGGGGCCGTCCAGCAGGGCGTAGACCGCCACCGGGTCGCCGGCCTTCCGGGCCGGGGCGATGTAGAACTCGGTGAAGTCGGGAAACTCCTCGGCGCCCGAGAGCGTCGGGTTCACCACCACGCCGCGCGCCGAGAGGCCGTACTGCTCCAGCTCGCCGATGGCGCGGAAGTAGGAGGCGCCCAGGAAGGCGATCCAGTCGTGGGTCCGCCAGTCGTCGCGTCCGGTCGATTCCTGCAGGCGGAAACCGGCAAAGCCTGAATCCTCGGGTAGCCTGCGGGCGATCGAGTCCGCCGGCATGTCGAAGTAGCCGGGACTGTAGAGGATTTCCCGCGCGCTTTTTCCGCCCGGGCCGTCGACCAGCGCATGCATCTTCACCGACTTGCCGAAGAAGCGTCCCAGGTGGAAGAAGGTCGCCGGGTAGGCGCTCTGCGGTCCGGCGGCAGCGGGGCCGTAGAGCGCCCGCTCAGGGTCGAAGCGGATCTTGCCGTGAGCTTCGTAGTCGATCTGCTCCACCACCTCCGGGGCGGGGCGATAGGGCGGCCGGTAAGGCCTGCCGGCGAACTGTTCCGCCCTCTGCGTCAGCGCCTCGAAGCTGAAGGGCCGCGCCGGGCCGAAGTGAAGGCCGTCGCCGCCTTGCGCCCGGCTTTCCAGGGGCCGCAGCAGGGCCGGACCGGCGGCGCCGACGGCGGCCCCCACAGAGGCAAGCTCCAGCAGCCTGCGTCGGGAAAGCGGTCTCGGCATGAGGCGGTCTCTTGTCTGTATCGGTCATAGGAAAACAAGGCGGTCAAACCCTAGGCGACGGCGCCGCGCCCCGGCCAAGGGCATTTTCCAGGCAAAGGACGGTGGCAAGCCGGCCGGAACGGACGCCGTCGTAAGAATGACGCGGCAGCCCGGGATTTGTTCCATTTTCCCCTGCCGTGGTGCGCGCGGTCCCTTATCCTCTCCGCGCCACCGATGGTCGCTTGCGGGCCTGAAAGGCGGGAGGCAGCCGACTATTCCTGAGATGGGCAGGTTTGTGACGGGCAGGCAGGAACAGGCGTTAAAACAAGGAAGTACCAATGAAATCGCATGCTCAGGTCGTGGTCATCGGCGGTGGCGTCGTCGGCTGCAGCGTCCTCTACCACCTGACCAAGGCCGGCTGGCGCGACGTCGTGCTGCTGGAGCGCAGCGAACTGACCTCCGGGTCCACCTGGCACGCCGCCGGCGGCATGCATACCCTCAACAGCGACCCCAACGTCGCCAAGCTGCAGAGCTACACCATCAACCTCTACAAGGAGATCGAGGCGATCTCCGGCCAGTCCTGCAGTGTTCACATGCCCGGCGGCCTCATGCTGGCGGACACGCCGGAATGGCTGGACTTTCTGAAGGTGACCCAGGGCAAGGCGCGGGTGCTGGGCCTGGAGACCGAGCTCATCTCGATGGAGGAGGCGAAGGAACTCCACCCTCTCATCAACGAGAAGCGCTTTCTCGGCGCGCTCCACGATCCGATGGAAGGCCACGTTGATCCTTCCGGCGTCACCCACGCCTACGCCAAGTCCGCGCGCATCGGCGGTGCCGAGATCGAGCGCTTCACCCGCGTCGTGGACCTCCAGCCGCTCTCCGACGGCGGCTGGGAGGTCATCACCGACAAGGGCGGCATCAAGGCCGAGCACGTGGTGAACTGTGGCGGCCTCTGGGCGCGCGAGGTCGGCCGCATGGTCGGCCTGGAATTGCCGGTGCTGGCCATGGAGCACCACTACCTCGTCACCGACGAGATGCCGGAGGTGAGCGGGCGCGACCAGGAGCTGCCGCACTGCATCGACTTTGGCGCCGAGATCTATATGCGCCAGGAGCGTGGCGGCCTG
>JBNKHC010000323.1:0-14396 GCA_050290145.1 Kiloniellaceae bacterium
CGACGGCGGCTGCGGTCCTGACTTCATCGAGGACACGTCGAACAACGTGGCGACGGCGACGGACGAGACGACGGCCAGCGGCGTGGACGACCCGGCGGAGGCGACGGTTTCCGGGGCGGAGTGCACGGACGAGGACGACGACCCGGACCAGTACCTGAACGGCCAGGTGGAGTCGGACCACTCGGTGTTCATCGCGGACAGCGAGGTGTTCACGCCGGCCGACAACGAGGAGATCACCGGGGCGACGCTGACTTTCGGGGCCGGTGTGACGGTCAAGATCGGCGGGGTGTCGCTGACCAGCGGCGTGGCGCTGGATCCGGGGCAGCTGGCGGCCTGGCTGGGCGGCACGGGCATCGAGGTTGTGGTGCCGGGCGACTCGGATGACGACATCACGGTCGGTTTCGAACTCGGCATCCTGGACCCGAACAGCGGCGACACGGACACGGTGAGCGGCGACTACGTGGTCTACGTGGACGCGGCGGCGGACAAGCCGACGGTGTCGGTGAGCGTGGCGGACGACGGCGGCGACGGAACCTTCGACGCCAACGAGGGCGGCACGCTGACGGTTGCCGCGCAGTTCTTCGATCTGGACGGCTCGGAGACCTTCGAGGTGGTGGTGAACGTCGACCCGGCCTTCGCGATCGACCCGGCGTCGATCGATCCGACGGGCAGTCTGGTCGACCACACGATCACCTACACGCTGACGACGGCGGACCTGGACGGCTCGGGGAACTTCACGGACGACGTGACGATCACGGCGCCGGGGATCGTCCCGCAAGGAACCATCTACAGCTTCGACGCGACGGCGACGGCGACGGAGAACCCGGACGACGGCGGTTGCGGCCCGGGCTTCATCGAAGACACCTCCAACAATGTGGCGACGGCGAGCGACAGCACGGATGTCGAGATTCCCTACGTGCCCACGCTTGCGGACCGCTTCTTCATCAACGAGATCGGGATCGAGGGCTACGATACGACGACCTATCCGGACAACGATGGCGTGGTCGGCGATTCCCCCCTCGGGAACCCCAGCAGCTACATCGAGATCATCAATAACTTCAACAACGCTGTGAACGCAGTCGACCTGCTGCAGTGCCATCTGGAGATCGTCGGGCCGACCGGGGAGATCTGGGTCATCGATTTCAGCACGCTGGTGCAGAACAACGGTAGCTCGCTGGGCGGCTCCATCATCTCGGGCAACGGCACCATCGTCTTCTACGAGGACGGCACCTGGCAGGCGTTCCAGAACAACGGCAACGCCGGCGCCTGGGGCTACTACCAGACCGATGCAACCGATCCCTCGACAGCTTTCACGGCACAAGAGCTGCAGGACATGAACGACGGCATCTTCAGTCCGACCGCCGCCACCTGGGGCTTCGGAGACGATACCAGCGACGCACTGGCGGTTAACCTGGTGCAGAGCGAAGGTCCCGGTTCGGCCTCGCTGGACCTGTTTATCGCTAACGAGGCCTATGCCACGGACGGCGACCTGATCAGCGGCCTTGATAGCGCCCATAGTGCGGGTCCGTTCTCCAGCCTGACCAGCCTGTCTGGAATCGTCGATACGGAGATCGACGGTGATTTCGACTACGTGGTGGAGGCGGGCACCGACCTGACGGCTCTTACCACCTGGCGCGACACCAACGCCTGGCACGGTCATGACGGTACCACCGTGAGCACGACGCAGGCCAAGATCCTGGTCGGCGACGTCGCCAACAACGAGACCTTCAACGCGCAGATCGGCGACCAGGGCCGGGTGCTGCAGACCGTCCTGACGGCAAGCGCCTTCGGGCTGCTGTCGGACTACGTCGATGTGGATCCGGCCAACGAGAACCACATCTTCGCCAGGGTCTATGACGAGGTGGTGAAGCCCGGTGGCGGCGGCAGCGCTGTGGACGACTACCCGATCGACACCAACCAGGAAGACGACTGGACCACCACCAACACGCCAACCGACGGCAACAAGAATCGTGACGGGTCGGGCGGCAACCACGCTACGGCGGATTCGATCAACCCGCAGGATCCAAATGACAACGCCAACCCCGAACAGGGGACGTCGGATCCGCGCGACGGCAACGAGGGCCAAAACGTCATCGACGTCAGTGAAGGCGGCGATGCCGACGAAGCCGTGTTCCTGGCCAATGGACTGCAGGACTCGACCGGCGGCGGAACCGAAGCGACCGACAACAACTTCTATGGCGGCGACGGCCCCGACTTCCTGTTCGGCGACGACGACGCCAACGTCATCTATGGCGGCGCCGACAACGACTTCCTCTTCGGCTCAGCCAGCAACGATCAGCTCTTCGGCGATGCCGGGGCGGACTTCCTGCTTGACGTCGACGGTGCCGATGCCCTTTACGGCGGTAGCGGCGATGACGTTCTGATCACCAATCACACGGTGTTCGCGGGCTTCGACATGCTCAGCAGCGAGGATCAGGACAGCTTCGAGGCCAGTTCCACTGACGCCGGGGACGGCTTCAGCGACTGGCTGGAGGGCGACGACGGCAACGATGTGCTGATCGCCGGCGACGGCGCCGATACGCTGCTCGACGGCCAGGACAACGATATCCTGATCGGCGGTGGCGGCGGCGACACGATCGCCCTCGCCTCGGACGGCGATACCGACGTCGTCGACTACAACGACATTTCGGAGGCAGGAGACACGGTGATCGGCTTCGACGACTCGGCGCCGGATCCCGCCTGGACCACCGGCGGCGGTGATCTCGTCGACCTCGCCGACCTCCTGGATACGGGCGACTTTGCGGGTACCACGCTGACCCAGGCGGTTACCGACGGCTATGTCACCCTGACCGACAACGGCGGCAATGCGGAGGTCTATGTGGATCTCGATGGCACGGCCGGAGGCACCTATAGCGACGTTCTGGTCGTCACCCTGAACGGGATCGACCTGGGGGCCACCCCGACGGCTCTGGACGACAACATTATCGTCGACTGAGGGGGGCCGAACAGAATCTGAGCTGCTCAAGAACCCTGGGGCAGCTCACCTTAGGGGGGAAGCGTTCGACGCTTCCCCCTTTTTTTGCAGGGAAAGGGGAGGAGGGGACGGTCAGATGGCGTGAGGGCCGCAGGAGTAGAAGGCCAGGGCCGAGATGGCGCCGTTGTACGGTGCTTTCAGCATGTCAGATATCTAAAGGGAGAGTGGGAGCGCCCGGTCAAGGCCGGTTCTCGGCGACTTCCTGGACGCTTTCGTAGATGTCGTTGGTCGTCAGCGAGGTTGTTTCGCTGGTCAGACCCAGGATCTCGTTAATCTGTTCGATCTCGGCGGGCGTGATCTCCCGCTTCACCGAAGCCAGAGCCGAGGCTGCGGCCTTGAGATCGTTTTTCAGGACGGCCTGGCGGTAGGCCTTGATCTTCACCACGGTGGCGCCGCCGCCGGAGGCGCCGCCCCGGCTGCTGGCCGTCGAGGTGCTGCTGTTCGGGGAGCCCGGGCCGCCGGCATTGCTGCTGTTGCCACCGGCATTGCTGCTGTTGCCACCGGCATTGCTGCTGTTGCCACCGGCATTGCTGTTGCCGCTGTTGCCCCCTGCGTTACTGTTCCCGCCGGCGTTACCGCTGTTGCCGCCGGCGTTGCCGCCGCCGCCGGCATTGTCGTTGCCGCCGCCGGCATTGTCGTTGCCACCGCCGGCATTGTCGTTGCCACCGCCGGCATTGTCGTTGCCCCCGGCGTTATCGCTACCGCCGGCGTTGTCGTTGCCGCCGGCGTTCCCGTTGCCGCCGCTATTGCCCTTGTCCTTGTCGTTCTTGGCCAGCGCCGTATCGCCGCCGAGGCTGAAGCCGAACAGGGAATCCTCGCTTGGGTGACCCAAGGCCACGAGCAGGGCGATCAAGGCGCCGGCTGTCAGATGCGAAGGGCGGGTCATGCGGGCCACTCGGCTGAGGCTGCTTTCGTCAGAAACCAAGTTGAGGGCGGACCAACTCAACAGTCGGACAACACCAAGGCCGCCTTCGCGACCGGGACACTCAAGCGTTCCCAAATACTACTTGAGTTGGCATTTAAATCCAATCGATTCATTCATTCAATGGTTGTTTACCATGTTTATAAGTTATTGATTTTCAATGAAAACTGCTGAGGTCGAAATTAGGCATGGCGGTAGGCCCCGGGCGGTATCCGACCGCTGGCCCGATCAGGCTCTGCAACCGCGGATTAACCATATTCGACACCTGGCGCCGTCCATGGGGCGTGCTTTGACGGCCCCTTGCGGCTAGCATTCAAACGGAGGATGGCAGCCCATGCTGAGGCTGCCTCAGCGAAGTGACAGCGGTCGTTTGGAGCGGCCTGGGCTGTCGGTAGGGGTGCCGCGGAGTGGCCAGGTCCGATGAATGACAACGCCAAGATAAGCCCGCGCTCGTCGAGCAGCGGCCCGGGTGGCGAGTGGCAGGGCTTGCCGGGCTCGACACCAGAGCCGGAGGCGCCGGCACCACTGGCGCCGAGAGCGGTACGCCCGCTCCAGTCGCTGGCGGTGCAGGTGCCGGTGCTCCTGATTATCGCCCTCAGCCTGGTGGTCTCGGCGGGCGCCTGGGGGCTGCATACCATCGTACTTCGAAGTTTTGAAAGGCTGGAGATTGCAAACGCCGAGCTGGACCTGCGACGCTTCGCCAATGCCATTGACAACGAGGTCGCACAGCTCGCCGCGCAGCTGGACCAGGCGGTCGTGGAAAGCGCCGGCGGCGACTTCGACGTGCTGCCGTCGCCGGCCGAAAGCGCGATGCCGGTGACGGCCAACATCGCCTGTGTCTTCGATGCCGCCGGAGCCTTGTCGTCCACGGATTCCCGCGATCCCACCGGGGAGCTGCTACAGCGCGTCGACCCGGTCGATTTCTGCCGCCGGCTCGAGGGCCACCCCAGCCTGGCGCCCGTCCTCTTGGGACAGCGGGTTGCCGGCCTGCACGATGCGGAGGGAATCCCCTTCTTCATTGCCGCGGCGCCGCTGGCCGAGGCCGGCGCCGGGGCAGTCCTGCTGGCGCACTACTTCAGCCCGGATGAACTGGCGGAACTGACCGCGCGCATGGAGATCAGCATCGATTTCTGGTCCATGCAGACGCCGAACCTGGACATCCTGGAGGCCGCGGCCGGTGCCGCCCTGTCCCTGGGCGCGCCGATCATCATCAACCGCCGCAGCGAGGATGTGCTGCAGGTCTACTGGGCTTTCCAGGATGCCGCAGGGGAGCCTGCCTTCCTCGCCCGCGCCAACGTGTTCCGCGATCTGCGGGAGATCGGTGACGAAACGGTGCTGCTGTCCGCCCTCGCCATGGCCGGGGTCGGCGTCGCCACCATCCTGCTCGCCGTGCTCCTGGTGCGCCTGCTGATGGTCGCGCGCCTGACCCGCCTGACCCAGAGGCTGCTCGACATCCGCGACAGGGGCCTGGGCAGCCTGCGCGTAAAGGCGGGGCGGCGCGACGAGATCGGTGTTCTGGCCGAGGAATTCGACAACCTGCTGCAGGAGCTTGCCGCGACGACGCAGCGGCTCGCGGACGTGTCCTATCGCGCCGGCCGTGCGGAGGTCACCGAAGGCAGCCTTCACAATATCGGCAACGCCTTGAACTCCCTGCTGGCGAGCGCGGACGCCGCGCACAAGCGCCTCAAGGCGGAGAGCAGCGGCAAGATCGCCCAGGCGGCGCGGGAGTTGGCCGAGGCGAGCAATCTGACGGAGCGCCAGGGCAAGCTGGCGCAGTATGCCGCACTGGCCTCGGAGGAGGAGGCGGTGCAGCTCAAGGCCCTGGCGGCGGACATCGAACGCGTGCTGCTCCACACTTCCCGGATCGAAGATATCCTTGAGAGCCAGCGGCGCCTGGGATCCGATGCCAACCTGGCCGTGGCCAGCGAGGCCCTGCCGCTGATCAATACCGCCGTGCGGGCGTTTACCGATGGGCTTGATGACAAGATCTCACTGCGCCTGGACGACGGCCTGGCGGAGCTGCCGCCGATCATCTGTGTCCGCTCGGTCATTCTGCAGGTTCTCGCCAATCTGCTGGCCAACGCCGCCGAAGCCATCGCCCGCGGGGGCCCCGGGAGGGGCGAAATCGTGATCGGCGCTGCCAGCACCACCTACGACGGCGCCGCCATGGTGGATATCTGCATCACCGACAACGGCGTCGGTATGGAAGAAGCGGAGCTGGTGAAGGTCTTCCAGCGATACTACAGCACCAAGGCCGGACGCGGCCACGGGATCGGCCTGCATTGGTGCGCCAACGTTGTCACCAGCATGGGCGGCCACCTCTACGCGGCCAGCCCCGGCCGCGGCCAGGGGGCGACCATGCATCTGCTGCTGCCGCGGGCGCCAAAGGGCTGAATCCGGACAGCCACAGTCTGCCTCCCGGGGGGCAGGCCTCGGGCAGGGTTTCAGGAATTCCCGGAATGGGCAGCCTCAGCATACGCCTGGGCCAACTCAGACTTATTGACCTTCGGCGCCGGATGCGGCTGTGGCGCAGGAAGGGAGCGGCGTCAAAGAAAGAGGGGCCCGACGCAAAGACACGCAGGACCGCTTGGCTCGGTCAGCCCTTCAGTTCAATGGGCTCTACGATGAAACGGCCGCGACCACGGCGCACGGCGTAGGCGCTGCCGCGCGGAATGCGTACCTCGCTCACAAGCGGATTCAGGGCCTCTTCGAACTTTTCAATGTTCGGATCGTTGCTTGCATCGCCCTTGCTCTGCCGCTCGTACCACTTGAGGAAGGCTTCTTCCGCAAGCTCCGGTCCAATCGATTTTCTCAGGGCGTTTAGCTTTCTGAGTTCGCCCTTTGTCAGGTTCTTTTCGTCTATAGAACCGTTGATTTTCGACATAGATGCCATCCTCCCCAGCTGCAAAAAGACTTCTTTAACCGTCGGATACCTCTCCCGACAAAAGCAACATATTCCTACTTCATCTGCGTTCTCTGTTGTGTTTGGCAGCCAAACTAACGGAATTTTGTCATCTTGAGGATGGCAAAAATGCGGCACAAGCTGCACAAAGTCCTATCACCTGAATGACAGCCAATTGGTTACATATGTATTGTCCAATTGCTCCAAGCTCCGTCGGCAACCTACACCACCATGGCATTAGGTTGACCGCGAGAATCTCGGATCATCAGGTTGAATGGATTGAGAGCTTCCGCATCTGTTGGCTCCATTTCATACCTGAAAGGACGTCTTCAACCCTGAAAGGACGTCTTCAACCGACAATTATTCCCGAATTTCGGCAAATCTACAGTCGGCCTTCCAAAAAAACACCGCAAAAGACGTCCTGCTGCCCTCTGCTATCCGGAGGCATATTATTGGTATAAAGCTGCGCTGTCGGTCATTCAGCTACCTCACGTTAGTGGGCACTATATGCGATGAATGATGGAGTCTGGCAAGTCAGAAAAGCGTGAACTTATTTCCTTCAGCGGCGCTGTCTCGCAGCCGAATTACTCAATAAACAAAACACTTAAATGTGATCGTTAGACTGTTGCGTTGTCGTTCCCCCTTTTGCAGAAAGTCGTATCCCCTGAGCAGACCGGCTGGCGGGATAGTGCAATGGAAGAGCAGCCGAATTTTGCATGAGGTCGGGCGCTGCGCCGCAGCGATGCCGGAGGGAGATCGCAGGGCGCCGGACCTGTTAACCGTGACTGGCCGCGTCGCAGCAGCAAGCGGCCAGCGGCAGGTCTGCGTCAAAGAATCGCAGCTAAATGCTGAGACTAGGCGTCAGATCAGGATAGGAGAGTCGCCGTCGTGCGGCTGGATTCTTCGATCCAATCGGGCAGGCGCTCCCGCAAAAGAGCACGTGTCGGCGATGCGGCATGTGCCGCCAAGGCGGCCTGGTCAGCATAAACCTCATAGATGTGATAGGTGTTCGCGCGTTGGTCATCCAGCGATATGTCAAAAGTTATGCAGCCGGGTTCACTGTCACGTGTCGCGCGAACATGCTCGCGAAAGGCTTTTTCAAAATCATTCACATGCTGTGGCTTGATCCGCAAGGTGATGAGGATGACCGGCATACAGTCCGTCTCCGGCTGAGTGTGATGACCAAGAGAGTGAGTTCAAAGACCGATTTAAATTTTGGGGATCCGAGTGAGTTATCTGCAACTCTACTGAGGTGAAAATATGAACTTGGATCAAAAGTTAGTCGGCAAGGACAGATATGATAACGCTGCAGAATATCTAAGAGAAGTTTGTCGAGAGTTTCCCAATCATTTTGCCCCTGAGTGAACGAGCCAGGCGCTTACAGCTCCCTCTGGGAAGTGGCAAAGTGTGTCTCTGTCGCTATGGTTCTGTCGGCAGCGCACCATTCATTTGATTCGGAATCGTCAAGAAGCGTGACGATGTTCTCGCTTCAAGAGAATCGGTTAGGCGCAGCATGAAGTGTTTGCATCGTGCTGCAAAAGCGGATTCCGAAGCACCGCTCAATTGATGGGCGAGCGACGCCGACAGGAGCTGGGGACGCTGAGCAACTTAACTCCGACGATTGTCGCGACGAAAAGGGAACTGTTCTTTCTCGCAAAGCGGCACTCCATTCCAGCACATCAAGGCGTTCATTTATCAAGACAGTTTCGATGATCTGCCGGTGATCTGCAGAGCTTTGCCAGGCCCTGGCGGAGACCGGCCTGTAGCACCGCAGTACGCCCGCGCCTCGTCGCTTCATCCTTTTTTTTGCGGCCTGTGGTCCTCTTGCACCACCGCAGTTGCTCTGCGCGAGCATCGCAGCGGAAAAGACGGAGTGTCGTCCTGTGAAATTACGACCTTTAGGAGCGATTTAACGGCCGGAGCGCCTGGACAAAAGCAAAGGTAGATATGTTCGTTCGAAGGTTGAAAAATGTTAGTGATAGAACACTCCTGGATGCTTCTTTTGTTGCAAAGAGCTCAACAATGGGCCGGTTAGAAGTCGTTTGAGTGGAAACTTAGATCGGCTAGCTGTTCGAATTGGACACACGGAAGTGGCGCGTCCAGTCCAACGATCTTCTCAATTGATTGAGTTTCTTTAGCCGCACTCTCAAGAGAGGAGATCTGGAAGATGTTGAGAATAAAAGGAGAAATTCCAAAATCCGGGAGGCGCACAAAGGCGGATCTCCCTGTGCGAAACTTTCTTCCCGCTTGTTTGTGTCGGAACGGAGCCACTTAATTGCGAAAAAAGTTAATAAATATGCTGGTTTATGGAGGGTGTAGAGCGCGAAATTGCAGCCGGAGATATCTTGACTGGGAACGGTTTTATGCTATCCGTTAAAAGAAAATAAACTCTCTAATTGTCGTTTGTGTTGACCCGTTTTCAACAGGGAAGTTTCCGTACTAAGAGCTTCGCAAATGCAGAAAAAGCGTAATCCTAAATATGCGAACTCGAACGTTGCGGTGTCGTGACAATCAACAAAATTATGGAGGCGTAAGGTGGAGGACATTCAGGCTGTAGATCACGAGTATGAAAGTGACCTGGAGCAAAGTCTGCTGACGACTTGGAACGCTCAGGTGGTCGATTACGACCACGATAAGTATCCCTTCGCCGACTGGGTTCTCGGTCGTATCCGCAATATGGGCTACGATCTTGACGACCTTACGCGCCTGCACGAGGTGGTTCCGGACGGAGAGGTCTACAAGGTTTCCAAGCAGCTCTGCGCGGACACCAACCTTCAGGAATTCCGGCGCATGCTCAACGCCTTCACCCGCGAAATCGTGGTGGGCAAGGGCAAATTGCGGCCGCCGATCGCCGTTCAGCGCTTCCTCAACGTCCGCATCATGCTGCCGAACAAGCCGGAGGGTATTTTCCCATTCCATACCGGATTGCTCTATGGCCACGGCATTGCCTCGCGCAGCCTCTGGATGCCACTGACTGATGTGCGGGCCGACGAGGACGCTACAGCGTCGATGCAGATCATCGGAACCGAACGGTCCCGCGAGCTGGTGCGCTACGCTGTGGAAAACAAGCTCAGTGTGAACGAAATGACCGAGCTGTTCCGCAAGGAGAGCTGGCCGATCAAGGCCGGCCCGGGCAGCCTCTGCTTCTTCACGCAGGAGAACATTCACGGCAACTTCGTGAACGTCACCGGTAAGACCCGGGTCAGCATCGACTATCGTGTGGCCGAAGCGCAGCACGGTGACAAGCTGGCGCGGAAGATCCCGGGCGGCTATTTCCATGTCATTCCGGAGACCGACGAAGACGAGAAAGCCTCGCTTTCAGTCGTCGATCCGGCGGCGTTCCAGAACGGCAAGCGCAATCTGCTGTATCTGAATAACGCGACGGGCTCCACCTTCGGGGTGCCCGTGCATCTTCAGCGCTATATGGTCTATGAGTACTGCAAGAAGAACAACCTGAACTACGAGTTTGAGCTGTTCGAGCTGGAGGACATGGCGCACCTGCCGACCCTGCAGCACGTGGTCCATGAGCTGAAGTCGAACGTGGTCCTGTACAGCATTTTCTCGCTCCCGGAAGACCAGGCCATGCGCAACAAGCTGCTCGACGCGGTCCTGGCCAACGGCCTGATCCTGCACTTCGTGAACGAAGACATGGTCATCGCCAACGAAGCCGATCGCCGTGAAGTCGAGCAGATGCTGGAGTTTGCGAAGTTTGGCACCTCCGGACTGCCGATTGGTCTGCCGACCTCCGAGCGGATCAAGACCCTGATGTCGTCTTGGGGAACTGCCATCTGAGCGGAAAGCCCGGATCCCTGAAGGATCCGGGACTTTCGTTCCCAGGTCAGAGGCGAAGGGCGCCGCACGGTGACCGCCGTGCGGCTCCCCTTCCTTCGACGACGGATAGAAAAGCGATAAGAAGTCGTTGAATCGGCCTGGTTCGGGAAGGGTTTGTTACTGTTCAGGGGCGTTCGATTTGCGCGAGATCCGGGAGACAGACGCAAGTAGCGAGCCGGTGGCTCGGGCGCGCGGCGCCGAGGTCGGTGTCTTACGGCGGTTGCTGCTGGAAAGCCCGCTGGTGAGAGTGATCAAACCCGGCTTGATGTTGGTGTTCCTGGCGCTGGGCGCCTGCACCATGCCGCAGCCGACGGCGGAGACCCTGCCGATGGTGCCGACGGCCGAAGTTGACAGCTCGCTTTACCAGCCTTGGATAGCCGAGGACTACAGGTTCCAGATCGGCGACGTCGTCTCGGTGCGGTCTTACTACGATCCGGCGCTCAATCAGGAACTCCAGGTGCGCCCCGACGGCTTCATCAGCCTGCTCCTGCTCAACGAGGTCAAGGTGCTCGGGCGGACGCCGGACGCCCTGCGACAGGAGCTCGAATCCCGCTACGCGGCGCTGCTGCCGAATGCGGACATCAACATCTCCGTCAAGGAAGTCCGGAACCGCGAGGTCTTTGTCGGTGGTGAGGTCTCCCAGCCGTCCCTGCAGCCGATCCGCGGTGAACTGACCCTGACACAGGGCGTCTTCTCGGCCGGCGGCTTCCTGCCTTCGGCGGATTATTCGCGCGTGGTCCTGCTGCGCAAGGACGACCTCGGGCTGTACAGCGGCCACCTGGTCGACGTGCGCAAGATGCTGGCCGAGGGCGAGCCCGATATCTACCTGCGCAACCAGGACATCGTTTTCGTGCCGATGACCCATGTGGCGATCGCCAATCAGCTGGTCGAGGAATACCTCTCCCGAATGGTGCCGCGCTGGGTCAGCACCACCTTCGGCTACCAGTTCCTGAACACGATCGGCGGCGGCACCGACGTGCAGATCACGCCATAGCCCGGCCGGAAAGGTCGGCCGCCGCCTTGGTGGCGACGAGGCCGAACCCGAGCGGGAGCAGACCGTGTGACGAGAAGCGAGGCGTGAAAGTGTGGTTATGGAAGCGCAGAGACAACTGTTCGTAGCGATGTGGTTCTATGCGAAGTGTTTCGCTTCCAGGAAATCGTGTGACGGCTCGATGTTGGATCGAGCCACAACCGGCAGAAAAGCTGCTCTGGAAAGTCCCTAAGCGGCGAGAAAGATGGAAGGGCGAGTGGCTGTTGCGCGAGTTGTCTTTTCCGATCGATCCGAATGAGTTCGAAGAACACACTTTGCGGGTGACATTGTGAAAATGCCGCTTCTGGAATTTTCTCGCAGGGAGAGCTGCTGTTCTCAATCGAGCTCTGTTTGGTTTCGCGCTTTCCGGCAGCGTTCGACTGAACCGTTGCCTTCCGGCTTTTACGCTGCTGCCTGAACGAGGAGGGTATGGCGCTTCACCAACAGCAACATCCGCGACAGTCCGCCGGCGCAACTGCAGCTCTGCGCGGCGGAAGCCTGGATGAGACGCCGGACCGGCAGGCCGCTCAGCCGGCGCGCGCGCGCCACCGGCCGCTTCCCGGCGAGCTCCATCTGGACAGGTCGCGCGACGGCCTGCTGACGCCCTTCGGCAAGGCGACCCTCACGGATCGCTACCTGCTGCCGGGGGAGGGATACCAGAATCTCTTTGCCCGCGTCGCCTGCGCCTTTGCCGATGACACGGCCCATGCGCAGCGGCTCTACGACGCGATGTCGCGGCTGTGGTTCATGCCGGCGACGCCGATCCTTGCCAACGGCGGGACGCCGCGCGGCCTGCCGATCTCCTGTTTCCTCAACGCAGTGCCGGATTCCATCGACGGCATCTTCTCGACCTGGACCGAGAATGCGCAGATGGCGGCGAGCGGCGGCGGCATCGGCTCCTACTGGGGCGGCGTCCGCTCGATCGGCGAAGCGATCAGCAAGGGCGGCCGCAGCGGTGGGATCATGCCGTATCTGCATGCCATGGACGGGCTGGCCCTGGCGGTCAACCAGGGTGCCACGCGGCAGGGCTCGGCGGCCGCCTATCTGGATGTCCACCATCCGGAGATCGAGGAGTTCCTCGATGCCCGCAAGCCGTCGGGCGATATGAACCGCAAGTGCCTGAACCTGCATCAGGGAGTCAACCTGACCGACGAATTCATGCGGGCCGTGGGCGAGGGCGCGCGCTTTGCGCTGCGCAGCCCGCGCGACGGCGCGGTGCTGCGCGAGGTCGACGCTCGCCAGCTCTGGCAGCGCATTCTCGAGACGCGGCTGCAGACCGGCGAGCCCTTCCTGCTGTTCATCGATACAGTCAATGCGGCGCTGGCGTCCTGCCAAAAGCAACTGGGCCTGAAGGTCTTGGCCTCGAACCTCTGCAGCGAGATCGTGCTGCCCACCGGCCGCGACCACCGCGGCCGCCAGCGCTCAGCCGTTTGCTGCCTGGCCTCGATGAACCTTGCGACCTGGGATCAGTGGCGCGACCGGGAAGAACTGGTCGAGGACGTGCTGCGCATGCTCGACAACGTGCTGACGCACTTCATCGAGAAGGCGCCGGACCGCCTGGCCCAGGCGCGCTACGCCGCGGCGCGGGAACGCTCCGTCGGGCTGGGTGTGATGGGTTTCCACTCGGCGCTGCAGGCCCGGGGGATCGCCCTGGAAGAGGCGCGAGCCAAGGCGTGGAACCGGGAGGTCTTCCATCATCTGCGCAACCAAGCGGACCGCGCCTCCGCGAAGCTGGCGGCCGAACGCGGGCCTTGCCCCGACGCCGCAGAGCGCGGCCTGCAGGAGCGCTTCGCCCACAAGCTGGCGATCGCGCCGACCGCTTCGATCAGCATCATCTGCGGCGGGGTCAGTGCGGGCGTCGAACCCTTTCCGGCGAACATCTACACCCACAAGACGCTTTCGGGCGCCCACAGCGTGCGCAATCCGCAGCTTCAGGCGCTGCTGCGCCGCAAGGGCAGGGACCTGCCGGAGGTCTGGCAGTCAATCCTGGAGCGTCAGGGGTCGGTGCAGCACCTCGACTGCCTCAGCGCACGCGAGAAGGCGGTCTTCCGCACGGCCTTCGAGGTCGACCAGTACCGGCTGCTGGCCTTGGGCGCCGAGCGTACCCCTTTCATCTGCCAGAGCCAGTCGCTGAACCTCTTCCTAGACAGCCAGGTCGATCGTTGGGACCTGCACATGCTGCACTGGACGGCCTGGCGGTCGGGTATCAAGAGCCTCTACTACTGCCGGTCCAAGGCGGTGCAGCGTCCCGCCTTTGCGGGCCTGGGCGGCGGCCCACGGCCGTCGGCGGCCCGGCAGTGCAGCCTGCAAGGCCCCGGTGAAGAAGGGGGGGACTGCGAGGCATGTCAGTGAGCGCGCCGAGTCTCTTGAGCCCGAAGGACCTGGCCGATACCGGCCTGGTCGGCCTGCTCTCCTCGACCGGCAGCTATGAAGTCAGCCGCTACCCCTGGGCCTATGCCTTCTGGAAGCGCCAGCAGCAGCTGCACTGGATCGGCGAGGAGGTGCCCCTGGGCGGCGACATCCGCGACTGGTCGTCGGACCGGCTGAGCGAGCGGGAACGTCAGCTGCTCACGCAGATCTTCCGCTTCTTCACCCAGTCCGACATCGAGGTCAGCGACAACTACATCCGCCACTACCTGCTGCTGTTCAAGCCGCTGGAAGTGCAGATGATGCTGACGGCCTTTTCCAACATGGAGACGGTCCACATCGACGCCTA
>JBNKHC010000324.1:0-7161 GCA_050290145.1 Kiloniellaceae bacterium
CGCCAAGCTGCCGGCCGGGGCCGCGGTCATCAACGTCGGGCGCGGCGGCCATATGGTGGAGGCGGACCTGCTGGAAGCCCTGGAGAGCGGCCAGGTCGGCGGCGCCACCCTGGACGTCTTCCGCGAGGAGCCCTTGCCGGAAGACCATCCCTTCTGGGAGCACCCGCGCGTCTTCATGACCCCGCACATCGCCAGCATGACCGTGCCGGAGACCGCGGTGCGCGCCGTGGTCGCCAACATCCAGCGCCTGGAGGCCGGCGAGGCCCTGCAGCACGTGGTGGATATGGAGCGGGGCTACTAAGGCCCCGCAACCCGTGACGGCGCCACGGTGCCGAGCGGCGCAGTGCACGCATCGCCGCTGTCATCGCTGCAGCTGTCACCCTCGGACTTGTTCCGAGGGTCCGTGGCACCGCGAGGCGCCCAGCCTCTCAAATGGATCCCCGCAACAAGTGCGAGGGCGACCGTTGGGAAAGCCGCCGCAACGTTGCGCGCCCGGCTATGACGAACAGCAGGGAAAGCGGCTTCACGACCCGCCGAGACGGCGCGAGGCGTCGCTGGCCAGGTCGGCGAATTCACGCAGGAAGACCGAGCCGCGGACGCTGCGCTGCACGAGGACGGAGCGCTTGTCCCGCTCGTCGGTCTTGCGGCGCACGAACTCCAGCTTCTCCAGCCGGTCGATGGCGCGGGTCACCGCCGGCTTCGACATGTTGAGGGTCTTGGCCAGGCCGCGCACGGTGTGCGGCGGCGGCGCCAGGTAGACTTCCAGGAAGAGCGCGAACTGGCGCGTGGTGAGATCGGGCAGCGCGCGGTTGAGCCCGGAGACCAGCACCGAGTGCCACAGCGCCAGCGCCTGGCTGGGCTGCAGCAGGGGCGCGGTGGGAAAACCGGCGGCGGGACGGCCGGGCGGAGGTGGCGGGGCGGCCATGACGGCGGCTCGCTGTCATTGCAGGAACGAAACGAATTCTGCCGAAGCCGCGGAGCCGGCGCAAGCCCGGCGCGGCTTCACAGTGTGACATCTGCGATGCCTCAACCCTTCCTGGTGGCGCTGCGCCGCGTCACTTCAACGATGGCGGCATAGACCGCCCGCAGGCCCATGGCCTCGCCGCCTTCCGGGCGGCCCGGCCGGGTGGCGACGTTCCAGGCCATGATGTCGAAGTGCGCCCAGCGGGTGCCGGGGCTGACGAAGTTCTCCAGGAACAAGGCGGCGGTGATGGCGCCACCGTAGGGGCTGTTGGAGATGTTGTTGAGGTCGGCGACCTTGCTCTCCAGGCCCGGGCGGTAGCCCTTGTGCAGCGGCAGGCGCCATACCGGGTCGCCCTCCACCGCGCCGTGACGCAGGATCAGCCCGGCCAGCTTGTCGTCGTTGCAGAACATGGCCGGCAGGTCGGGACCCAGGGCGACGCGGGCCGCGCCGGTCAGGGTCGCGAAGTCGATCAGCAGGTCGGGTTTCTCGCTGTCGGCCTCCGCCAGGGCGTCGCAGAGGACAAGCCGCCCCTCGGCATCAGTGTTGCCCACCTCCACCGTCAGGCCCTTGCGGGTCTGCAGCACGTCGAGCGGGCGGAAGGCGTTGCCGGAGACGGCGTTCTCCACCGCCGGGACCAGCACGCGTAGCTGCAGGGGCAGCTTCTCGGCCATGATCAGCGAGGCCAGGCCCAGCACATGGGCGGCGCCGCCCATGTCCTTCTTCATCAGCTTCATGCCGGCGGCGGGCTTCAGGTCCAGGCCGCCGGAATCGAAACAGACGCCCTTGCCGACCAGCGTCACCTTGGGGCCCTTGGAGCCCCAGCGCAGGTCGATGAGGCGCGGCTCCTCGGCGGCGGCCCGGCCGACGGCGTGCACCGCCGGGTAGTTGCGCTTCAAGAGGGTGTCGCCGACCAGCACCGTGCACTTGCCGCGGTGCTGCTTGGCCAGATCGCGCGCCGCCTCGGCAAGCTGCGCCGGGCCCATGTCGGCGGCCGGGGTGTTGACCAGGTCGCGCACCAGGCCGATGGCCTCTGCGGTGTGGCTCACCTGGTCCTGGTCGGCCGACTTGGGCCAGACCAGGCGGGGGTATTCACGGGGGTTTTCCTTGTAACGGGTGAAGCTGTAGCTGCCCAGCGCCCAGCCCAGCGCCGCCCGCGAGGCCAGGCCCGGACGCAGGCCCTGGTCCAGCCGGTATACGCCGGGCGGCAGGGACGTCGGCAGGCCGGCGAAGGACCAGATCGCCTCTTCCCCGTCGATCACCAGCAGCACCTGCTTGATCTCGCCCTCCTCGCCGGGCAGCAGGCAGAAGGCGCCCGGCTGGGCACGGAAGCCGCTCGCCGCGATCCACTTGCGCTGCGGCGCCTCCTGGCCCTTCAGCCAGTCGTCGTAGGCTTCCCGTGTAACGGCGGCGATCGGCGTGGCGTTGGCTTCGTCATCGGCGACAAGGTAGGCGGTACTGGCCAAGGGTCGGCTCCTGGAATTGGGGGAACTCAAGGGGGTCAGGCGCCACGGCAGGCTTGCGCGGCGCGCGCATATTTGCGCTAAATCGCTGCCCTGTCGACCCGCAGGATGTGCGCAACAGGGCCCGCAGACGAACCAAGGCAAGGACCATGACCCGCTACACCCTGATCCTGGGCAACAAGACCTACTCCTCGTGGTCGCTGCGCGGGTGGCTGCTGGCCCGCCAGGCGGGCCTCGACTTCGACGAGGTGGTGATCCCGCTGCGCCGGTCCGAGACCCACGCGGAGATCCTGAAGCACAGCCCGGCCGGCAAGGTCCCGACCCTGATCATGGACGACGAACCGGTGTGGGACAGCCTCGCCATCGCCGAGACCCTGGCCGAGCGCTTCCCGGACAAGGGCCTCTGGCCCGCCGGCGCCAGGGCGCGGCAGGTGGCGCGCAGCGTCACGGCGGAGATGCATTCCGGCTTCGCGCCCCTGCGCCAGGCCTTGTCCATGGACCTCGGCAAGCACTATCCCGGCCACACGGTCGGCGCCGAGGTGCGGGCCGACATCGAGCGGATCTGCGATATCTGGCGGGACTGCCGCGCAAGCTTCGGCGGCGGCGGCGACTTCCTGTTCGGGGGATTCGGCATCGCCGATGCCTTCTACGCGCCGGTGGTGACGCGCTTTCGCACCTATGATGTGAAGCTGGACGATGTCTGCGAGGCCTACTGCGCGGCGGTGACCGCCCACCCCTGGATGCAGGAATGGGCCGCCGCGGCGGCCGCCGAGCCCCGGGCCCCCGAATTCGAGTGAGGCCCGCGCCCGGACCCGCGCGCCCAGGGCAATTGCCCGCCTAGGGCAGCAGGCCGGCTTCGCGGTAGTAGCGCGCGGCCCCGGGATGCAGCGGAATGCCGAGGCCGTCCAAGGCCTTTTCCAGCACGATCTGGCGCCCCTTGGGATGGCCCTTGTCCAGCAACTGGCGGGTGCTGGGGTGCCAGAGGGCGCGGGTGATCTCGTAGACCTCCTGCTCCGGCACCTGCTCGGAAACCACCCACTGGGCGCCGACCGAGAGGGTCTCGGTGGCCGCAATGCCGGGATAGACGCCCACCGGCAAAGTCTGCCGGGCGAAGAAGGGCCGGTCGCCGAGCAGCTTGTCGGCCTCGGGCCCGGTCAGCGGCACCAGGTCGATCAGCGCCTCTTCCGCCAGTTCCAGCACCGCCGCGGCCGGCGTCCCGGCGACGAAGAAGAAGCCTTCGATCTCGGCCTCACGCAGGGCGTCGGCGGCGGCGCCGGAGGCGAGCGAGAAGATCTCCAGATCCTTGGCCTCCAGGCCCCAGGCACGCAGCACCAGCAGGGCGTCGACCCGGGTGCCGGAGCCCGGCCGGTCGAGGGAGATGTTCTTGCCTTTGAGGTCGGCCACGCTCTTGATGCCGGAATCGCTGCGGACCACCAGGTGGATGGTCTCGGGATAGAGGTTGGCGATGGCGCGCAGCGAGGTCAGCGGCCCGCCGGTGAGGAACAGCTCCTCGCCGTAGTAGGCCCAGTAGGCCACGTCGGACTGGCTGAAGCCGGATTCGATGGCGCCTTCCTGGATCTGGCGCACATTGTCGACGGAGCCGCGGGTCGACTGGGCCACGGCCACCAGGCCCGGCACGCCGCAGCTGCCGCCGCGCTCGCAGTCGCGGCTGCCCGGCGGGCTGGAAATGGCGCTGGCGATCAGACCGCCGACCGGGAAATAGGTGCCGGCGGTGGAGCCGGTGCCGATGCGGAAGAAGCGGATGTCCTGCGCGGCGGCCTGGCCGAGGGCCACGGCCCCGGCGAGGGCGAGGAAAGGCAGCAGCGCCAGTCGGGCGCGCAGCCAGCGGCGCTTCAGCGGAGCCTTGGCGGACGGGTTGGGTGCAGACGGCATGACGCTTCTCCCGTGGTCACTCCCCTGGATCGCAGGTCGTCCCGCCATGAGGTCCGGGGCCGTCGGCTAGGCAGGGGGCTCAAGATCTCTGAAACGGGGAACCGCTCGATATCCCAGGTATATCAAGCCTGAACGCCGGATCATAGGGGGGCAAAAGGTCAGGCGGCGGAGCGCCGCGCCTTCACGTGCTTGTAGACCGCCGGCAGCAGGGAGAGCAGCGACAACCCGACGAGGCCGGCGATGATCTGCGGTGTCAGCACGCTTTCCACCGTGAAGGCGCCGCCCTGGTCGAAGACCGAGCCCAGCCCGGCGCCGGCGAGGATGAAGACCAGCGTGCCCGGAATGATGCCGATGAAGGTGCCGACCACGTAGGTGCGCAGGGAGACGCCGAGGAAGGCCGGCACCAGGTTGACCACGAAGAAAGGAAACAGCGGGATGAGCCGCAGTACCAGCATGTAGCTGAAGGCGTTCTCGCTGAAGCCCGCCTCCATGCGCTGCAGCCAGGGCCCGGCCTTGGCGCGCAGCAGGTCGCCCAGCGTGCTGCGGGCAAGGAGAAAGATGGCCGTGGCGCCCAGGGTGGCCCCGACCACCACGTAGAGGGTGCCGAACGTGATGCCGAAGAGGAAACCGCCGGCGATGGTCAGCACCGCGCCCGTGGGCAGCGACAGCAGGGTGGTCACGGCGTAGAGCCCGATGAAGGTCAAGGCGGCAAGAAGGGCATTCTCGGCGACGAAGGCATTCAGCAGGGCGCGATGCTCGCGCAGCGCGTCGATGCTGAAATGCTCCTGCAGGCTCAGCGCGAAGGCGAAGGCCACCGCCAGAGCGATCAGCGGCAGCAGGCGCCTGAGGGCGGGCTTGCGGCGGCCGCCGCCCGGCGTCGTCCCCGGCGTCGTCAGGGTCTGATCCAGATCGCTCATGCCTTGCCTTTCGCTTTCTTTCTCAACCGAAGCGCAGCAGGAAGCGCACGATCTTCTTCGTGCGCTCGCCGAACAGGCTCGCGGTGTAGTAGCTGCCGGCCACGCGCTTGTTCACTTCGCCCAGTGTGGGATAGGGCGCGATCATGTTGGCCAGGGCGCCGATCTTCAGGCCCCTGTCGATGGCCAGCACCCAGGGCTGCAGCAGCTCGCCGGCGTGCAGGCCGACGATGGAGGCACCGAGGATGCGCCCGCGCGCGCCCACCACCACCTTCACCAGGCCCTCGGTGGCGCGCTCGGTGCGGGCGCGGTCGTTCTCGGCGAAGGCGGAGGTCAGCACCCGCACCTTGTCGCCGTGCTTCTCGCGCGCCGCAGCCTCGGTGAGGCCGACATGGGCGATCTCCGGATCGGTGTAGGTGACCCAGGGCAAGGCCTTGTAGTCGACCTTGGCGGGCAGCCGGAACAGCGCGTTGCGGATGACGATGCCCGCGTGATAGCCGGCGACGTGGGTGAACTGGTAGGCGCCCAGGCCCTCGACCAGGGCGACGTCGCCGACCGCGAAGATGCGCTTGTTGCTGCTGCGCAGGCGCCGGTCGACTTCGATGCCCCGGGCCGTGTAGGCAACGCCCGCCGCCTCCAGGCCCAGGCCGTCGACATTGGCCTTGCGTCCGGCGGCGACCAGCAGGTGGGAGCCCGCGAGCCGGGTCTGCGCGCCGTCCTTGTTTACCAGGGTGACGGCGATGCCATTGCCCTCCGGCACCACCTCTTTCACGGCCACACCCTCATGGATCTCCACGCCGTCGGCTTCCAGGCGATGGCGGGCGACGGCGGTGACTTCCGGGTCGTCCTTGGCCAGGACGCGGTCCATCTCCAGCAGCGAGACGCGCGCGCCGAGGCGGCGTTGCGCCTGGGCCAGCTCGGCGCCGATCGGCCCGCCGCCGATGACGATGAGGTGCTCCGGCCGTTCGGCCAGTTCAAAGACGGTCTCGTTGGTCAGGTAGGGCACGACCTCCAGGCCGGGGATCGGCGGCACCGCGGCGGTGGAGCCGGTGGCGACGACGAAGCGCTTGGCCGTCACCCGGGTCTCGCCCGCTTCCAGCTCGCGCGCGCCGGTGAAGCGCGCCGCCGCCTGAATGACGGTGACGCCCAGGCCCTCGAAGCGTTCGACCGAGTCGTGCGGCGCGATAGCGGCGATGACGCTGCGCAGGTGGTCGCGCACCGCCGGGAAGTCCACCGCCGGCTCGTGGCCGTTGACGCCGAAGCGGTCGGCGTGGCGCACCTTGTCGGCCGCCGCGGCCGCGGCGATCAGGGCCTTGGAGGGCACGCAGCCGTAGTTGAGGCAGTCGCCGCCCATCTTGCCCTTTTCGACCAGCACCACCCGCGCGCCCATCTGGGACGCGCCGGCCGCCACCGACAGTCCGCCGGAGCCGGCGCCGATGACACAGATATCGGCCTCGATGGTCTTGGACATGCTCGCTTTCCTCTGCGCTGCCGCCGCGCCGGAAATCCGGCGCCGGTGTCGCGCTCCAAGCACAGATAGGCATACTCGCGAGCGCGGCAAAAGGCCTCTCACAGCGTTGTGAGACAGCGTGAAAGGCCGGCGTTAAGGTTGCGTTAAGCATAGCCGCGCGCGCGGCAGCGCGCGACGCTCCCAAAAGCGGCTAAGTGCCTGAAAACAGTCTCCCGCTTATGGTTTTGCAGCCGCGCGGCGGCGATGACACAATCATCTTCCCGAATCCGCGCGACCAGGGAGCCGAAGCGCGCCGTGATCCCAGAGACCATGACCCCCGACGGCATGACGGGCGATCAGGCCATTCTCTTCGCAATTCTGCTGGCGCTCTTCGGCCTGCTGGTCTGGGGCCGCTGGCGCTACGACGTGGTCGCCTTCGCCAGCCTGATGGCCTGCGTGACCCTGGGGCTGGTGCCGGCC
>JBNKHC010000325.1:0-7665 GCA_050290145.1 Kiloniellaceae bacterium
CCAAGTAGGGCCGCGACGCCTGGCAGATGACCTGGGACGAGACGACCGGGGAGACCCGCGGCAGCGACCAGATCATGGCCGAGTACAAGCAGCTGGCCGCGCAGCCGGGCGCCGTCGCCCGGCAGGAGGGTGACGCCGACGCCGCCCTGGCCGGCGCGGCCAAGGTACTGGAAGCGGACTACGAGTTCCCCTTCCTGGCCCATGCCCCCATGGAGCCGCTGGACTGCGTGGTTCAGCTGGGCGAGGGCGTGGCCGACATCTGGGCCGGCTCGCAGATCCCCACCGTGGACCAGGGCGCGGCGGCGGCCATCCTGGAGCTGGAGCCACAGCAGGTGCGCATCCACACCATGTTCGCCGGCGGCAGCTTCGGCCGACGGGCGACACCCAACGCCGATATGGTCTCCGAGGCCGTCGGCGTCGCCAAGGCGATTGGCGGGCGCGCGCCGGTGAAGCTGGTGTGGACCCGAGAGGACGACATCCAGGGCGGCCGCTATCGCCCGATGTACTTCCACCGTCTGCGTGCCGGCCTCGACGACCAGGGCAGGCTGGTCGCCTGGCAGCACCGCATCGTCGGCCAGTCGATCGTCCGTGACACGCCCTTTGCGGGCATGATCCAGAACGGCATTGATCCGACCTCGGTGGAAGGCGCCAACACGCTGCCCTACCACGTGCCCAACATCACCGTCGACCTGCACACCACCGATGTCGGCGTGCCGGTGCTGTGGTGGCGTTCGGTGGGCAGCACCCACACCGCCTATTCGACCGAGGTCTTCATCGACGAGCTGGCCGAGGCGGCCGGCAAGGACCCGGTCGACTTCCGCCTG
The DNA here is from genome assembly GCA_050290145.1 of Kiloniellaceae bacterium. Taxonomy (GTDB): domain Bacteria; phylum Pseudomonadota; class Alphaproteobacteria; order Kiloniellales; family Kiloniellaceae; genus Pelagibius. Next base: position 825 of record JBNKHC010000325.1, read on the forward strand.
GAGCTGCTGGGCGAACACCCGCGCCACGCGGGCGTCCTGAAGCTGGCGGCGGAGAAGGCCGGCTGGGGCGAGGCACCTCCGGCGGGCCGCACGCGCGGCATCGCCGTGCACGAGTCCTTCAACACCTACGTGGCCGAGGTAGCGGAGATCTCGATCTCCGAGGGCGGCGCCATCAAGGTGGAGAAGGTGGTCTGCGCGGTGGACTGCGGCCTGGCGGTGAACCCCGACCAGGTGAAGGCGCAGATGGAGGGCGGCATCGCCTACGGCCTGGGCGCCGTGCTGCACAACGCCCTGACCCTGACCGACGGTCGCGTCGACCAGTCGAACTTCCACGACTACCAGCCGCTGCGCATGAACGAGATGCCGGAGGTGGAGGTGCACATCTTGTCCTCGCCCGAGGCTCCGACCGGCGTCGGCGAACCCGGCGTGCCGCCCATCGGCGCGGCGGTCGCCAACGCGGTCTACAAGGCCACGGGCCGGCGCATCCGCAGCCTGCCCTTCGACCTGCACGACCTTACCTCAGCCTAGCACCCCGCGGTCCAGGCTCATCCCCCTGACCTGGCCGCCCTGCGACCCCTCCCTGGAAGGCTTCCGCCGGGGAGGGGTTTCTTTTCGGCACAAGGGAGAAACGTGCGGGCGCTGGACTTCACCGCCGGCCGCTTCACTCCCCAGCCGCTTCACTCCCCAGCTGCTTCACTCCGAAGTATGTAGTCCCGCAGCATCTCGAAGTGCTTTTCCGTTTCGGGCCCAAACAGCGGGTCATCCTTCTGGAAGATCTCCGACTCCAGTTCTTCGAGATCCGAAGCGCTCAAGACCTCTTCCGCCAGGGGGAAGAAATTTTCCTCCTCCATCTGCATATGATGGCGTTGGGAATGGATGAAATCCTGGACCGCCCGGATAACTTTCGCGCGTGGCAGCTCGGCTTCGTCCAAGACCCTGTGGATGAGGCGGGCCATTCTGCGGGTTTGCTCACCCAGTTCACTGTGCAGGTCGGCCAGCCCGCGCAATGGCGACGCGCGTTCTGGAGCCAGACTGAGCATTTTTTGCGCGACCACGTCTTCCTTGGGGTGGTGGCACTGATCGGGGAAATCCAGGAAGTACAGAACGATATCCTGAATCGTGGCGTAGTCGGGCTGGCCGGCGGCCTGGAAGATTTCGATCTGCTGATCCAATACTTTCAGCAGCCGTTCCATGTTCGCGTGTTCGGATCGCAGTTCCTGAAGCACATTTCTCATCGCCATGATCCACCTCCTGCGCCCGTGCGCTTTAGAGCATAGCCTTGCCTCAGTCGCAGGTGAAGGACGCTGAATCCGGGCGATTGGATGTATTGCGCACCCTCAGCGCGTCGAGGGCGCGCCGCCGCCGCGGCACGGCGGCGGGGGCTCCATCTGCGTCACTGCTTCCCGAGAAGCTCGACCAGCGCCGTCAGGGCCTTGTCATCCAGTCCGGCGTCCACGCCCCTGTGGGCAAGGTCGCTGAACAGCTGCGGCAGTTCCGCCGGGGCACCGGCGCTCTTGAATGTCGCGAGCGCGTCGTCCAGCGCCGCGGCATAGGTCGCCATGGTGGCCGGTGGATTGTCGAAGTTGCCGGCGGGAGCGGTGTCGGCGAAGTACTTTAGGTAGCCCGGCAGCACGCCGAGCGTGACGGGCACCAGCTCGGTGAAGGAGTCGAGGGAGATGCCCGACTTCTTGCACACCAGGGCGCCATAGATCATGCCGAACATGAAACCCTGGCGCGTCGTGAAGAGGGCGGCGAAGAGCGCAGCCGCCATGCCGGCTCTCTCTCCCACATGTATCGAGCCGCCCCCCAGACAGGTGATCACCGCTTTCCAGGCTTCCCAGACCGCGGGAGCGCCGACCACGGTCAGCACGGTTTCCGGCTTTCCGATTCCGGTGGGATAGGCGTTGATGATGCCGATCAGCCAGTCCGCGCCGTTCTCCGAGAGAAGACCCGCAAGGGCTTCGGCCTCGGCCGCGCCGCCGGTGCTGAGCTCTATGATCGTCTTGCCCTGAAGGGCGGAAGCAACCCCTTCAAGAAGCTCGATCGTCTTGTCGTGTGAAGCGATACAGACGATCGTTGCGGGGCTCGCTGCGATGGCTTCGGCGGCCGAACCCGCCGCCTTGGCGCCGGCGGCCACCAGGGGCTCGGCCTTTTCCGCAGTGCGGTTCCAGACCGTCACGCCATAGCCGCTGTTCAAGAGGGTCTGCGCCAGCGCACTCCCCATGGCCCCAAGGCCGATCACCGATACATCCGACATGTTCCCCCCCTTGCGTGGTCGGCATCTGTTGCGCTGTCGTGGAAGCCCGCGAAGGTCCGGCCGATTCCCTCCGCAGGCGACCCCGCCTAGTCCGGAGGCCCGCCCCGGCGGCGTTGCGCGGCGAGGTCGTAGAGGACGGCGGCGGTCTCGTCGATTTCCTTACTGCCCGTCGCCAGCTTATCCATGATCTCGATGTTGGCGTTGCGCGCCAGCAGCGCATTGCGGTGCAGCGTCGCGAGCGGCTTGCCGATGCTCCGGCTCAGCAGATAGCCGAAGATGCAGGCGAGGGCCGTTGCCAGCAGGATCACGCCGATCAGCAGCAGATTGCTGGTATGGCCGATCTCCATCTGGCCTGTCTTGGGCACGATGACCACGGTCTGCCACGGCCATTTGGCGTCGGACATCTGGCCGACCGCGACGAAATAGTCTTCGCCCTCGGCTTCCTCCTCCCATACGGTCGTCGCGTTGCCGCCTTGCTGCTCGGCCGAGCGTGCGATCAGCTGCCCGCTGATGGCGCTGCCGACGCCGCCCAGTTCCGAGACGTTGCGAAAGCGCAGATCGCCGTTGCCCGCCGTGCCGACGGGCGTTGCCAGCTCGGCGTTGCTGTGGGCGATCACGGCGCCCTCCGACGTGGCGATAAAGGCCGAGCCGCCCAGGCTCAGGCTGTTGCGCGCCAGGAAGGTCGAGATCTCGCTGATTTCGATGTCGAGGCCGAAAACCGCCGCGACGGCGCCGTCCTCGCCCTTGATCGGGGCCGCAAGGGTGATCCCGGGCTTGCGCGAGGTGAAAAAGATGTAGGGCTGCGTCCAGACGCTGTCCTGTTCTTCGATGGCGGCCTTGTACCAGCCGCGCGCCCGCGGATCGTAGGCGTCCTCGGGATCGCGGGTTGTCTTGACCTCGGCGAAGTCCCGGTCGCGCCACGTCAGGTCGACTTCGCGGCCCTGGGTTCCGTTCCGGATGATCTTGGTGCGGGTGCCGTCCAGGCTTTCCTGGTCGCTGCGCATGACGTAGAGGAACCCGCCGTCGGGATAGCCGACGTAGATGCCGGCGAGCTGTGGGAGCAGGCGAAGCTGCTCGAAGAAATAGCGCTCGAGCTGGCCGGGCTCGTCGCGGCCCAGGACGCCTCCGTCGAGCAGCGCCCGGCCCGTCTGTGCCGCCTCCTGCGCCTCGAGGAAGTAGTCCTCGCTGGCCTGAATCGACTGCAGGACCGCTTCCTGCGCGCTGCGCCGCGTTGCCTCGCTGAGCTCGGACTGCAGGGAATGGAAGTACCAGCCCAGGATCAGGGCGGCGCTGACCAGTTGAATCACGACGATCCCGAGAAAGACCCTGGCGCCGATCGACATCTGCATCCTCCCGGAATCGAGGGCGCACTTCCACCACCTGGCAGGCCAGGTGATTTCAGGCGCCGTGTTCGCAGTGTCAGGCTAGCACCGTTTCCTAATCCGGGCGACCCGCTTCTACGCGGATCGCTTAGATGTTGATTGCGCCGCGCCGCTGCTAGTCCGGGTTGCGCAGTTTGTGCAGATGGACGTCGTGGGCCGAGTGCCTGGAGAGAATGTCCTCGGCCTTCTTTTCGTGCGCGGCATCGCGGGTGCGCACCCACAGCAGCAGGCCGCCGTGGTCGAGATGCTCTTCCAGGGTGACGGCGTGCTGGTCGTCGACGAACTTGGCCAGGGTGGCGCCGATCAGGCCGCCGGTCCCGCCCAAGGCCGCCGCCCCGGCGATGGCCGCGCCCAGGGAGCCGCCGCTGGCCACCGTCGCGCCGGCCGCGGCCAGGGCGCCGACATACATCAGCCCGCCGATCAGGCCGCCTTCGGCGTCGCCTCGGGATTCGGTGGAGATGTAGGCGGTGCGGGGCACCGACTCGTCGTCCTCCAATTCCTTGACCTTGGTATAGCGGTGGCCGAGTTTCTCTTCCACGGCACCTTCGCTGGCCATCAGGCTGATCTCGGCCTGATTGAACCCGTGGCTCAGCAGCTCGTCGACGGCCGCTTCCAGGGTCTCGGCGTCGTTGAAGACGGCGACGGCCTCGGTACGGGTTTCGCTCTCACCGGGCATCGGGCCCTCCGTTGTTGTGTGGTGAAAGCTTAGTCGGGGCAAAGCAGGGCTCACCTTGACCCAGGTCAAAACGGTTGCGCTCCTGCGACGCCGCCGCCATGCGGACCGCCATCAACAACGAGACGTCAGAGCTTTGCCCCTTGGATGCTGACCGCACAGGGGGCCGATGCTGTCATTCAGCGGCTGTCGCCTGACGTGCCGCACCCACTTGCCGCGCTATCTCGCCAATGTGGCGTCCGTCAGTTCCACAGCAGCCACCCCAGACGTGAATATGGGGAAAACGCCGGGCGAGGTCGGCCATCTGCCCGCCCAGCTCCTCCGGATCACCGTCTTCGAGGTGGCCGAGCTTGCAGAGTGACAGCGTGTCCATCGCGACCGCGTTCGGCATGAAGCCGCCGAGCCGCAGGGTCCAGTCGCCTGGCGTGAGCGCCGGTTCGAACTCGGTCGGGTGGGTGCAGTTGATCATGTAATAGGCGGGCGCGCTGCCGGTCGCCTCGTCGACTTTCGAAATCGCCTCTTCCAGCTTCTCGCCACCCGAGAGCCGCCCACCCTGCTTGACGAAGAACGATATCACGATCGGCATCCCCGCGGCCTTTGCGGCGCGGGCGACTCCGATGGCTTCTTCCACGCTCGAAAACGTGGCCGCGGTGACCTGATCAGCTCCGGCCTTCTTGAAGGTAAGGATTTGCTCGGAATGGTAGTCCTCGGCTTCCGCCGCATTCGGTGCGCGGCCGACGTTGTAGGCGTCGCCGCGCGGCCCGATGACACCGCCGACGATCATCGGGGTTTCCGGGCTGTCGTATTCGCGGGCGAAATCCTTGTAGAACTCGATCCCGCGGATGTTGATTTCCTCTAGACCTTCGCGGGAGAAACCGATCAGCTCCCCCCAGTCCCGGCTGGCGCGGTAATGCAGGCCTTCGTTGATCACCCCGAAGCCGTTGGCCACTGCCGCCTCGACAAGCTTGCGGTGATACTCGGTGAGGCAAGCGGCTCCGCGCTCGTCATTGAGAAGCTCGAAGGCGCAGAAATGGCGAAGTTCAAACCCGTCGACATACTGCAACCAGGTCTCAAACCCGCCTCCGCAGGTCATGTCTCGCCCATCCATCTGCGGCAACTTCCGGAAATCGGTCATTCTGCCCCCCTTCGTAGCGGCCTATGGCACGGTACCACGCAAGCCGCCGGCTGTTGTGCAGGCCACTCCCCAGGATCGCTCTGAATGAAGGTCCCCTTGGAGTCAAAGGCAGACAACGACCTGAGCCGTGCAGTACCTCCGCCGCGTGCCATCCGCGCTGGTGCGCCTTGTCTGACCATGAGGAGGCCGGCTCGGCGCCGGTCGGCGCTCAAGACCTATTTGACCGTAACGCAGGTGCAAGGGGCCAGGTGACTGACCTGGGTGCTGATGCTGCCCAGCAGAAGACCCTTCAAACCGGAGAGGCCACGGCTGCCCATAACAATGATGTCCGCGCTTGTCCGCTTGGCATAGTCGAGGATGATCTCAGTCGGATTGCCTTCCTCGATAGCCAACTCGATGTTCTTGATGCCCTTGTCCCGGCAGGCCTGCTCGGCGCCGGCCAGCAGCCGCTTGCCGATGAACTGGAGAGTCTCCAAGGGCATCTGCGTACCCTTCTTTCCCTCGACACGTGCCATGATCTCCTGGGGGATGTTGACCAGGTTCTCGGGCTTGTTGCCTTTCGCGGTGAGGTTCTCCACTTGAGCCGCCCTCAGAAGTCCCTCGGGCATGTGCCCGCGCAAAAGGACATGCAGCAATACCACCTTGGCGTCGTACTTGGCGGCCAAATCGCTGGCGAAGGCGACAGCCTTTTCAGCGTGGCTTGAACCATCGGTTGGGACGAGGATCGTGTTCAGCAATGGCCGCTCCCTTCAAAGATCATCGGGCCGTTCGTCCGAAAGGCCGGCCACGACTTTAGCGCGGGTTTTCGGACAGCAAACCCGGAGGGACAAGACGATAACACATTCGCCTGTTCAAGGCGACGCACCTCAATCCGCGCGACGAGCTGTGCGATCCGGGGCGGGACCTGGCAGCGCAGGTCGCAGCAGCGGGTTGGAGCCGATAGCGGATACCCCGGGCACTTCATCCCCTACCGGCCCGATTGAAAACCACCATGCGGTTCAAGTTCACCAAGTTGGCCAGAGCGATTTCCACTTCTGTCGACTTCTAAATTGACCTTGAAAGTTGAACGCATCAGGGTTGCGCAGATTGCTCACCGGCGGCGGTGCAGGGATGGTTGGTTTCTGCAAAGCTGCGGGCAGGTACAGCAGAACCCCCAGGGCGCGAAAGGTTGCCTCATGCTTCAAGTGTTGGTCCCAGTCTGGGCTCTTCTGCTCGGCATTGTTTTCATCATGCTGGGCAATGGCATGCATTTCACCCTTATCGGCCTGCGCGGTGGGATTGAAGGGTTCTCGGCGGCGGAACTGGCCATCGTCACCTCAGGCTATTTCATGGGCTTCCTGTCGGGCGCGCGTATTACCCCGGTAATGATTCGGCGGGTGGGGCATGTGCGTGTC
>JBNKHC010000326.1:0-6680 GCA_050290145.1 Kiloniellaceae bacterium
CCAGGTTGCGATGCTTGTCATCGCGACAAGCCTCGCTCAGATCGCAAAGGAGGAGCCGCAGCCGCAGGAAGACGTGGCGTTGGGATTCTTGATCTGGAAGGAGGCGCCGCCGAGATCCTCGACGAAGTCGACCTGGGCGCCGTTCAGCAGTTCCAGGGAGGTCTCGTCGACCACCGTGACGACGCCGTCCCGCTCGAAGGTGCGGTCGTCGGGATTGACCGTGTCGTCGAAGGAGAAGCCGTACTGGAAGCCGGAGCAGCCGCCGCCGGAAACGGCGACGCGCAGCATCAGGCCCTCCTGGCCTTCCTGTTCGATCAGGAGGGCGACGCGCTTGGCCGCGCGCTCGGTGAGCGAGAATTCCAGGCTGTCTGCGGCTGTGGTCATTACTTTCCCTTAACCGGGGGCCTGCTTTTCCGGCCCCGGATCACCTGTGGTTGACCATCAAGATGTAGGGACTTCGCCGGGCTTGTCAAATCGCTGCCGGACAGCCCCCCGGAAGCCCCCCGAAAGGCGCAGAAAACCGCCATTGCGTAACACACGCCAAGGCCGTAGGTTCGCGCCCATGTCGCGCCGAGATACGCCCCTGCCGAGTCTGCCCGCCGCCTTCGCCTGCCGGCCGGAGGACAGCCGCGGGCGCGACATCCCTGAGCCGGAGAGCCCGACCCGGACCTGCTTCCAGCGCGACCGCGACCGCATCGTCCATGCCGGCGCCTTCCGCCGCCTGAAATACAAGACCCAGGTCTTCGTCTATCACGAGGGCGACTACTACCGCACGCGGCTGACCCACTCCATCGAGGTGGCCCAGATCGCCCGCTCCATCAGCCGCGCCTTGGGCCTCAACGAGGACCTGGCCGAGGCCGTGGCCCTGGCCCACGACCTGGGGCATACCTGCTTCGGCCATGCCGGCGAGGACGCGCTGAACCAGGTCATGCAACCCTACGGCGGCTTCGACCACAACGAGCAGACCTTCCGCATCCTGACGCTGCTGGAACAGCGCTACGCGGAGTTCGACGGCCTGAACCTGACCTGGGAAACCCTGGAAGGCATCGTCAAGCACAACGGGCCGCTGACCGGCCCCGCCGCGCGCGAAGGCGAGACCGTGCCGGCCACGGTGGCCGCCTATTGCCGCGAGAAGCGCGACCTGGAGGTGGCGACCTTCGCCGCCGCCGAGGCCCAGGTGGCGGCGCTGTCCGACGACATCGCCTACAACAACCACGACATCGACGACGGCGTGCGCGCCGGCCTGTTCTCCCTCGACGACCTGCGCGAGCTGCCCCTGGTGGGGCCGGTGCTGGCCGAGGTGAGGGGGCGCTATCCGGACCTGGAGGAGAGCCGGGTGATCCACGAGACCATCCGTCGGGTCATCGACCTTATGGTCTCCGACCTGCTGGCCGAGACCCGCCGGCGGGTCGCCGAAGCGCAGCCGGGCTCGGCCGCGGCGGTGCGCGCCCTGGCGGCGCCGCTGGTTGCCTTTTCCGACGAGATGCGCCAGAACGACCGCGCGCTGCGGTCCTTCCTGTTCGCCCGCATGTACCGCCATTACAAGGTCAACCGCATGACCACCAAGGCCAAGCGGGTGGTGCGCGAGCTGTTCGAGCACTACCTGGCCCGGCCGGACTGCCTGCCCGACGAATGGCAGGTCCAGGCGCGTGACCTGGCGGAGGCCGAGCGGGCGCGGCTGGTGGCCGACTACATCGCCGGCATGACCGATCGCTACGCGTTGGACGAGCACGCCAAGAATTTCGATCTTCGAGTCAAGAACGCATGAATCTTTTCAAGCACTTCAAGGGTATTGTTGTCGACGAACTTGAGCAAATGGCCGGCGCCGGCGCGCTGGCCTCCGGCCTCGACTACGCCCGGGTGGCGGTGGAGCCGCCGCGCGAGCGCGGCCACGGCGATCTCTCGACCAATGCGGCCATGGTGCTGGCCAAGGCGGCCGGCAGGAAGCCGCGCGACCTGGCCGAGGCCCTGGCGGCGCGCCTCGACAAGCTGGCCGAGGTCACCGAGGTGGAAGTGGCCGGCCCCGGCTTCATCAACCTGCGCCTGGTCCCCGGCGTCTGGTACGCGCGCCTGGCCGAGATCCTGAAGGAAGGCACGGCCTACGGCGACAGCGACATGGGCGCGGGCGAGGCGGTCAACGTGGAGTACGTCTCCGCCAACCCGACCGGGCCGCTGACCGTCGGCCACGCCCGCGGCGCCGTGGTCGGCGACGCCCTGGCCGGGCTGCTGGCCAAGGTCGGCTACAAGGTGACCAAGGAGTACTACATCAACGACGCCGGCGGGCAGGTCGACACCCTGGCGCGCTCGGCCTATCTGCGCTACCGCGAGGCCCTGGGCGAGGACATCGGCGAGATCCCCGAAGGCCTCTACCCCGGCGACTACCTGAAGGACACCGGCAAGGCCCTGGCCGCGCGCGACGGCGAAAAGTGGCTCGACAAGCCGGAGGCGGAGTGGCTGCCGGAAGTGCGCCAGTTCGCCATCGATTCCATGATGGACCTGATCCGCGCCGACCTGGATTTCCTCGGGGTCCATCAGGACGTCTTCTCCTCCGAGCGCAAGCTGGTCGAGGCCGGCGGCGTCGACGAGGTGCTGAAGACGCTGGAGGCCCGCGACCTGGTCTACACCGGCGTGCTGGAGCCGCCCAAGGGCAAGACCCCCGAGGACTGGGAGCCGCGTCCGCAACTGCTGTTCAAGGCGACCCAGTTCGGCGACGACGTCGACCGGGCGCTGAAGAAGTCCGACGGCTCCTGGACCTATTTCGCCGGCGACATGGCCTACCACCTGGACAAGTTCCGCCGCGGCTTTGCGACCATGATCAACGTCTGGGGCGCCGACCACGGCGGCTACGTGAAGCGCATGACCTCCGGCGTGAAGGCCCTGACCGAGGGCAGGGGCGATCTGGACGTGAAGCTCTGCCAGCTGGTCAACCTGAAGCGCGGCGGCGAGCTGGTGAAGATGTCCAAGCGCTCCGGCACCTTCGTCACCCTGCGCGAGGTGATCGAGGAAGTGGGCAAGGACGTGGTCCGCTTCATCATGCTGACCCGCAAGAACGACGCGACCCTGGATTTCGACCTGGTCGAGGTCATGGAGCAGTCCCGCGACAACCCGGTCTTCTACGTCCAGTACTGCCACGCCCGCTGCTGCTCGGTGCTGCGGCACGCGGCTGCCGAAATTCCGGGCGTATCCCTAGATCCTGTGTCTTTGGCGGGCGCGGACCTCAATCGCTTGACCGACTCGGGGGAGCTTGATCTGATTAAGCTCTTGGCGGAATGGCCCCGTCTGCTCGAAAGCGCGGCGGATGCTCACGAACCACATCGGGTGGCCTTTTATCTCTACGATCTGGCGGGTGCCTTCCACGGCCTCTGGACCAAGGGCAAGGACAATGCGGAACTGCGCTTCCTGCTGCCGGACGACCCGTCGATGACGGCGGCGCGGCTGGCCCTGGTGCAGGCGACCGCTTTCGTGATCGCCTCGGGCCTGCAGGTCTTCGGCGTCACCCCGGTTGAGGAGATGCGCTAGATGGCGAGCGAGCCGGGACGCGGCCGCAACGCCGACGACGAGCTGACCGCTGGCGCGCCGCCGTTCAGCGACGAAGGCATGCGCCGCATCATCTACGGCCAGGACCGCGAGGGCGACAGCCGCAGCGCCGCTTTCGACGACGACACTGCCGAGCTGGAGGCCGACCTGCGCGGGCGCCGCAGCCTGGTGCCCGTCGTCACCGCCCTGGCGGCGGTGTTCTGCTTCGGCGCCATCGTCTGGTACGCCTACACCTGGGGCACCGGCAAGATGACCAGCGAGGAGCTGCCCGTGGTGCGCGCCGAGCCGATGCCGGAAAAGGTCAAGCCGGAGCAGCCCGGCGGCATGGAAGTGCCCTATCAGGACAAGCTGGTGCTGAACGACGGCGCGGCGGGCGCGGAGGCGCCTCAGGTGGAGCGGCTGCTGCCGGCGCCCGAGACGCCGCAGCCGCCCGAGCCCATGGCCGCAGCCCCCGAGATGGCGCCCGCCGAGACGGTCCCCTCTGAGGTCGCGCGGGCCGGCGGCGAGGAGTCGATGCCGGTCGAGGCGGCCGAAGCGCCCCTGGTGGCCGAGGCGCCGGAGGCCCCCGCCGGGACCCAGGCGCCGGAGGCGCCCGTGGAGATGGCCGACGCGGGCATCGTCAAGCCGATCCCCAAGCCGCAGACCGCGCCTGCCGAGGGCGGCGACCAGATCGCCGCGCTGCTGGAGCAACAGCCTCTCGAGACGGCCAACGGAAAAACGGAGAGCGCGGCGCCCGCCGCGACCCAGACGGCGGCGCTTACCGCAGGCGACGTGGTGCTTCAGCTTTCCTCGGTGAAGTCCGAGGCGGCGGCGACCCAGGAATGGGCGCGCCTCCAGAAGGCCCACCCTGGCCAACTCGGCGGGCGCAAGCTGTCGCTGGAGACCGCCGAGGTGAAGGGCACGACCTATTACCGCGTTCAGACCGGACCCTTCGCCAGCCGCGATGCGGCGGCCGATGTCTGTGCCCAATTGAAAGCCCGCAACCAGGACTGCCTCGTCAAAACACGCTGATGCCCAACACCGCCGACCTGCCGACGCCCTCCGCGGCCATCTACGGATGCGCGGGGCCGAGTCTCAGCGCCGACGAAGAGAGCTTCTTCCGCGCCGCTAACCCCTTCGGCTTCATCCTCTTCCAGCGCAACTGCGAGACGCCGGATCAGGTGCGCGACCTGGTGACCGCCCTGCGCGCCACTGTCGGGCGTGACGACGCCCCGGTGCTGATCGACCAGGAGGGTGGGCGCGTCGCCCGGTTGAAGCCGCCGCACTGGCGCGCCGCGCCGCCGGCCAGCTTCTTCGGCCGCCTGGCCAGCCACGACCGCGAGCGGGCACACGAAGCGCTGAAGCTGAACACTCAGCTGCTCGCCGCCGAGCTCACCGACCTGGGCATCGACGTCGACTGCGTGCCGCTTTTGGACCTGCAGTTCCCCGGCGCCCACGACGTCATCGGCGACCGCTCCTTCGGCGGCGACCCGGAGCTGGTGGCCGACCTGGGCCGCGTGGTCTGCGAGACCATGCTGGCCGCCGGGGTCATGCCCATCGTGAAGCACATCCCCGGCCACGGCCGCGCCCGCGTCGACAGCCACAAGGACCTGCCGGTGGTCGGCACCGCCAGGGCCGAGCTGGAGGCCACCGACTTCCGGCCTTTCCGGGAGCTGGCCGATGCGCCCTGGGCCATGACCGCCCATGTGGTCTACACCGCCCTGGACGCCGAGCGCCCGGCGACCACTTCGCCCGATGTCGTCTCCCGCGTGATCCGCGGCGAGATCGGCTTCGATGGCCTGCTGCTGTCCGACGACCTCTCCATGGAGGCCCTGAAGGGCAGCCTGGGCGAACGCGCCGCGGCCTCGCTGGCGGCCGGCTGCGACGTCGCCCTGCACTGCAACGGCAAGCCCGAGGAGATGGCGCAGGTAGCCGCCGCCGTCGGACCGCTGACGGCCGAAGCCCAGCGCCGCATCGCCGCCGGCCGGGCGCGTCTCGGCCCCGCCGAGGCGGTCGATTCTGCGGCCTTGCTGCGGCGGCTCGAAGCGATCATGAATATCGCCTGATGCCGCTTCTCGATATCGACTTCTCGGCCCAGGCCTACACCATCTCGACCTGGATCCTGCCGATCCTGCTGGCGATCACCCTGCACGAGGCCGCGCACGGGATCATCGCCTGGTCCTACGGCGACGACACGGCCTACAAGCTGGGGCGGGTGACCCTCAACCCGCTGAAGCACATCGACCCCTTCGGCACCATCGTGCTGCCGATCCTGCTCTACATCTCGCCGCTGCCCTTCGTCTTCGGTTATGCCAAGCCGGTGCCGGTGGCCTTCCACCGCCTGCGCAAGCCGCGCCGCGACATGGTCTACGTGGCGGCGGCCGGGCCGCTGGCGAACCTGATCCTGGCGGTCATCTCGGCGCTGCTGTTCCATCCGGCCGCGCTGTTTCCCGACCCGGCGGCCGACTGGCTGCGCCAGACGCTGCTGAATTCGATCTTCCTGAACCTGATCCTCGCGGTCCTGAACCTGCTGCCGCTGCCGCCGCTGGACGGCGGGCGCATCGCCGTGGGGATTCTGCCGCTCAGCCTGGCCGTGCCGCTGGCGAAGATGGAGCGCTACGGCCTGATTCTGCTGATCGCGGCCTTCTTCCTGCTGCCCTACGCAGGCCGGGCCTTTGGTGCTAACCTGTCGTTCTTCGATACGGTGATTCGCACGCCGGTGATGTGGCTGATGCCGTTTTTCACCTGGCTGGCGGGTCTGTCCTAGGAGAAATGCCTTTTGAAGGGCCGAATGAGGAGTTTCAGCCGTGAGTGACGTGGTTCCCTTCGAGGAGGGGATCGAGGGCGCGCGCAGCGTGACCCGGGACCGGCTGCTGCTGGAATTGGACGGTTATGCCGGGCCGATCGACGTGCTGCTGGAGCTGGCGCGCGACCAGAAGGTCGACCTCAAGCACATCCGCATTCTGGACCTGGCCGAGCAGTACCTGGAGTTCGTGAAGGAGGCGCGGGCGATCCGCCTGGAACTGGCCGCCGACTACCTGGTCATGGCCGCCTGGCTGGCCTACCTGAAGTCGCGCCTGCTGCTGCCGGAGACCGGCACCGAGGAGGAGCCGAGCGGCGCCGAGATGGCCGCCGCTCTGAAGTTCCAGATGCAGCGCCTGCAG
>JBNKHC010000327.1:0-8441 GCA_050290145.1 Kiloniellaceae bacterium
TCCCTGACATACAGTTTTCCCGACAGCGGATGGTGGTACGTCTCCCAGCAGTTCTTCGACATTGCAAATGCCGCGCAGATCGCTGGGTTCTTCGCCTCCTTGGCGCTTCCGGGTGTTGGCCCCATTGGAGCGCTCCTGGCCTTTGCCGACGATTTCATCGTCGCCTCCGTGGCGCTGAACGGATTCCAGGAATTCAATGACGCGCAGAAGGACTCCGCGCGTTTCGCGATGGACCAGTACCAGGCGGTCAGCGGCCTCAGCCTCACCGAGGACGACGAGGGCTTCTTCGACCACGAGGATATCCGCTTCGCGGAGACGGCCACCACCGAGGCGCCGGCCTTCGGCATTCCGCCGCTCGGCCGCGTCGAGTTCCTGCTCGGCGAAGGCGTTCTGGGTGACACCTGGTACATCAACGACGGGACGTTTGATAATCCGGTTCCCGGCACTTTCGCCGACTGGACGATAATGCACGAGTCCGGCCACGCACTGGGCCTCAAGCACAGCCACGAGACGGGTCTCTTCGGGGGCCGGATACCGGACTGGCTGGAGTCCGCGCTGACCGACGTGAGCGGTCCGATACTGGACGCTTCGCTCGACACCCTCGAGTTCACGGTGATGACCTACCAGCCCCTAGAAGGCAGTCCCGAGGAATTCGGTCATCCGCAGACTCTCATGATGCTGGACATCCAGGCGATCCAGTATCTCTACGGCGCCAACTTCAACCACAATGCCGGCGACACCGTCTACAGCTGGGATCCGGTCTTCGGGACCATGTCGATCAACGGCTCGCCACAACGGGTGCCTGGCGACAACCGTGTCTTCATGACGATCTGGGACGGCAACGGCAACGACACCTACGATCTGTCGAACTACTCTACCGGCGTAAACGTGAATCTCATGCCGGGTGCCTGGACGCTGACGGCCACCAACCAGCTCGCAGAGATCGACACGTCGACCAATACCTTCGCGCGCGGCAACGTTGCCAATGCCCTGCTGTTCAACGGCGACCTGCGCTCGCTGATCGAGAATGCGATCGGCGGGCCCGGCGACGACACCCTTTCGGGCAATGAGGCGGACAACCTGCTCGATGGCAACGGCGGCAACGATATTCTGACCGGCCTTGCAGGCGACGATACCCTGGAAGGCGATGCCGGCAACGACACGCTGGACGGCGGCGCGGACGACGACCTGCTGGACGGTGGCTCGGGCGACGATTCCATCGCCGGCGGCTCGGGCGACGATACGGTGCTGGGCGGCAGCGGCGCGGACAACGTCACGGGCGGAACCGGCAACGATTCAATCGACGGCGGGACGGACGACGACACCCTCAGCGGTGGGGCGGACGACGATACCCTGACGGGCGGTTCCGGTGCCGACATGATCGACGGCGGTAGCGGCGCCGACAGCATCGACGGCGGCACGGAGGACGATTCCCTGCTCGGCGGCAGCGGCGACGACACGCTGATCGGCGGAGACGGGAACGACACCGCCGACGGCGGCGACGGCGCGGACTTTCTCAATGGCGGCGCGGGCGACGACAGCCTGCTCGGTGGTGCGGACGGCGACCTGATCCTGGCGGGCAACGGCCTGAATACCGTTTTTGGCGGCAGCGACGACGACACGGTCATCGGCGGCGAGGATGCCGATACGGTCTTCGGTGAAGGCGGCGACGACCTGATCCTAGGCGGTGCCGACGACGACCGCCTGGAAGGCGGCGACGACGACGACACGATCTTCGCTGGTGCCGACGATGACTTCGTGACCGGCGGGCAGGGCAACGACAGGCTGGAGGGCGAGACCGGCGACGACCTCATCGACGGCGGCTCGGGCGACGATACCATCGACGGCGGCGGCGGCAACGACACGCTGGCCGGCCTCGCCGGCGCGGATCTCATCAACGGCGGCGCGGGCAACGACTCTATCGACGGCTGGGGCGAGGATGACACGATCTCCGCCGGATCCGGCATGGACACGGTATCCGGTGGAGGCGGCGACGATCTGATCGACCTCGGGACGGATGACGACACCGCCACCGGTGGCGCCGGCGACGATACTATCCACGGCGGGTCCGGCAAAAACCTGATCTATGGCGATGCGGGCATGGACGTCATCACCGCAGACAGCGGGATGGACTCGATCTTCGGCGGAGCCGACGGCGACTCGATCTCCGCCGGCGGCGGCGACGACAGCGTCGATGCCGGGGCCGGTGACGACACGGTGGCTGCCGCTGCCGGCATGGACGTGGTTCACGCGGGCGGCGGTCACGACTACGTCACGGCGGGCGACGGCGACGACTCTGTCCTCGGCGAGGACGGCAATGACACGCTGTTCGGCGATGCCGGCGACGATACGCTCGACGGTGGCGCCGGCAACGACGAGATCCACGGCGGCGACGATTCCGATCTGGTGATCGGCGGTCTCGGCAACGACGATCTCTACGGCGAGGGCGCGAGTGATACCTTGCTGGGCGGCGAGGGGGACGACACGCTGGCCGGCGGAGCCGAGGCCGACACCGTGGACGGCGGGCCGGGTATCGACATGGCGTCCTTCTCCGACGCCACGGGGCCGATTGTCATCAACCAGCAGGATCCGAGCCAGAACACCGGCGATGCTGCCGGTGACCTGTGGATCTCGATCGAACGTTTCGGGCTCGGCGACTACGACGACCTCTATGTCGGCTTCGACCAGGAAGAGCCGCCGGACTGGGTTTATGGCCGGGGCGGCAACGACACGCTGCTCGGCTTCGCTGGCGATGATTCCCTCTACGGCGAAGACGGCGACGATTCGATCGTCGGCGGCGAGGGAGCGGACTATCTGGACGGCGGCGCGGGATTCGACTTCACGTCCTTCCTCGAGTCGAAGATCGGTATCGTCATCGACCTCACCGACCAGAGCCAAAACTCAGGTATCGCCGAAGGCGATATGATCGTCGACATTGAAGGCTTCGAGATGACCGAGCAGAACGACGAATTTGTCGGACTGGCCGCCGATGAGTGGATCTTCGGCTATAACGGCAACGACACCATCATCGGCAATGGGGGAGACGATACGGTCTTCGGCGGTACGCAGCACGACCTGATCATGGGGGGCGAGGGCAACGACCAGCTGTTTGGCGAAGACGGGTTGGACATGATTTTCGGCGGCGACGGCAACGACAGCCTGGAAGGCGGAGAGGGCACGGATACCCTCTCTGGCGGCGCGGGGGACGATACCCTCCACGGTGGAATCGAGAACGATCTCCTGGAAGGCGGTCTCGGCGATGACCTCCTTTACGGCGATGAAGGTCGGGACGACTTCTTCTTCCTTGCCCCGGGATGGGGGGAAGACACTATCATCGGGTTCGAGGACAAGATCGACAAGATCGTGATTTCCGGCTTCGATCAGCCGCTTGGCCGCCCGGCGATGGAAAATCTGAACATCTATGACTCCGGCGGTGATGCAGTCATCGAACTCGCATCGGGCGGCGGTGACAAAATCATTCTCGAAAATTTCGATGCGAACAAGTTGAACCACCAGGACTTCATGTTCGTTTGAGCTTTTCCTCGTTACGGCCGATGTCTTTTGCGGCGCTGTCGGGCCTGTCCGGCTGCCGTGAAGGCGAGTCGGTCGCTCCGTCCTCAGGCGCTCGATCGGGTCGAGGGTGGCGGCGCGGCGCGCCGGGTGGTAGCCAAAGAAGACCCCGACTGCGCCAGCGAACAGAATCACCGCCAGCGTGGCCTCGGGCGCCAGGAAGATCGGCCAGCCGGCAAGCCCACTAGTCAACCGATATTGTTTCCTCACCTTCTTGCGCACAACCAGATGCCCGATTGCAGTCGTAGAGAACGCCCTCGCAACACGAGGTCACAGAGGCTTTCGGTGTTGGGTCATGGGTAAGGGGAGAGGGCTTGGTCGGGGCAGCGTTCGGTGCCGGGCTTGATCACCGGATCGTCGGAGCAAAAGCCCGTCTGAGCCCCGCCATTTGCGAAGTCGGCCCTAGAGCTGTCGGTGGACACCACGGGAGAGATGAATTCGCGCGTGGAGCTGCCATAGGTCTGCGTGACACAATTGCCGAAGGCGACATGGACGCACTTCACGGGCAGGTCAGGGTCTTGAACAAATCCGGCCCCCGCAGCCACCGACGATTGACTCCCCTGAACACACGCTCCGGGGGGCAGGTCAGAGTCCGAAGCATTCAGTCTGGATTTACTCATTTCGTCTGGTCGTCGAGAAATATATAGCGCGCCGCAGCACGAGCGATTTTGCATTCAAACTCCTGGGGTTGGACCTTCACTCATTGGAAAATTCCTCGCTTGATCCGTTCGACCAGGATCTCTTCATCTCCGAGCTTCATTTCTGTGAGAACTCCGGCCGTTGCTGCAAGTTCCGTTGCTTGAGCCATGACCATCTCAGCGAGGGCCCTGCGCTTCCGCTGATACGCACTTAGTGGATACCGAGGATCTCGTCGGCGGCCTTCTCGGCGATCATGAAGACCGAGGTGACGATGAAGAATCCCGGAATGAGGGGGAAGATCGAGGCGTCGACGACACGCAGGTTGTCGATGCCGTAGACGCTGTATCAGCTGGTCACCGCCCCGGGCTCGTCCATTAGGCATAACCTCCTCTAGTAATACCTTCGATCTGCTGACTGAACCGACAATATGTCCGAAATGCTCGGAACTGCGACGTTCTTGCACTCGAACCGAGAGTCCGCTCCTGGCACGAAGCGGACTTCGGCCGGTCGGGTTTTGGATGTCCGCTTATGACCCTAAGGGGACGTTGCCACAAGGCATGGAGGTCTCAACGTCCCAGTGCGATGGCGATGTTCTTGGTCTGCACGTAGTTCCACAGGGCCTCGCGACCCTTCTCGCGCCCGTAGCCGGACTTGCCGTAGCCGCCAAAAGGCGTCTCGACGCCGCCGGCGTACCACTCGTTGACGAAGACCTGTCCGGCACGCAGCCGTCGGGTCACTTCCAGGGCCCGATCGAGATCCCCGGTGAAGACGCCGCCGACCAGCCCATAGTCGGTACCGTTGGCGATATCGAGGGCTTCTTCGGCACTCTTGAACTTCATGACCGACAGCACGGGCCCGAAGACCTCAGTCTGCGCGATCTTCATGTCGGGCGCGATGCCGGTGAAGACGGTCGGCTCCAGGAAGAAACCCGGGCGGTTCAGCCGGTGTCCGCCGGTCGCGATGGAGGCCCCGTCGCGCTCGGCCGCCGTGCAGAGCTCGGCAGCACGGTCGCGCTGCTTTTCGGAAATCATCGCGCCCATGTTGGCGCCGAAGTCGGGCCGTTCGATACCGGGGCCGACGGAGAGGCTCTTCGCCATCTCGACGATGCCCTCAACCACCCGGTCGTGGACCGCCTCCTGCACGACGACGCGCGACATGGCCGAGCAGACCTGGCCGGCATTAAAGTAGATGCCCCAGCGCACGTTCTCGACCAGCTTGTCGACGTCGGCGTCCTCATAGACGATGGCGGCCGACTTGCCGCCGAGCTCAAGCACGCAGGGCACGACGTTCTGCGCCGCCGCCGTGGCGATGGCGATACCGGTAGGCACGGAGCCGGTGAAGACGATCTGGTTGACGCCGGGATGTGCCGATAGAGCGGCGCCGGCCTCGGCGCCGTGGCCGCAGAGGATATTCACGGCTCCTTCGGGGAGCCCGGCCGCTTCGGCTGCCAGGGCGAAGTAGGCGTTGGTCAGCGGGTCGAGCTCGGGAGTCTTGACGACGCAGGCGTTGCCGGTGGCGAGCGCGGCGGAAAGCGAGCGCGCGGTCATTTCCAAGGGATAGTTCCAGGGAATGATCTGCGCCGAAACGCCATAGGGCTCGTAGACCGTGAAGTCGACATAGCCGGCGCCCAGGGGAATGGAGCGCCCTTCCAGCGTCTCTGCCTGGTTGCTGTAGTACTCGAAGTAGCGCGCCGCCCCTTCGACCTCGATGCGCGCCTCCCACAGGGGCTTGCCGCTCTCCAGGGTCAGGACCGGCGCGATCTCTTCGATCCTGTCGAGCAGGAAATCGCCCATCTTGCGCACCATGCGGGCGCGCTCGACGGGCCGCAGGTCACTGAGGGCCCCGCTTTCGTGGCATCGCCGCGCCGCCGCCACCGCGCGGTCGACGTCGCCGGCATCGGCCAGCGCCTGCTCTGCCAGCATCTCGCCGGACGCTGGGTTGTCGACCCGCAACCGCCCGGCGCCGCCGTCGACCCACTGGCCGGCGATGTAGTTCTGCCAGTACGGCTCAACCTCAGCCATCGACAGCCTCGCGCATCCAGCGCTGCAGGGTCTGCAGTGAATGTTCGGAGTTCACTCCGCACTTGGGGTCGATCACCAGGGGGCCCGGCCGGTAGCCGCGGCTGTTGAGGCCGCGCTGCACCGACTCCACGAGGTAGATGTCCTCCTCCACCGTGGTTGCCCGGTCCTGGACCGCGAGCCGGCTGACCACTTCGGAATCGACGCCGCCGACGCTGTACCAGCCGCGCCAGACCACCACATGCTCCGTGTCGACGGCGCGCCAGTGGTAGGTGTTGAGGATGTTGCCCGGATATACCTGGAAGGAGAACATCGGCCAGAGGAACCAGGAGGAATAGTCTCCGGCATGGGCGTTGGCCTCCAGGTCGATGGGGTAGCTCATGCGCTCCAGGTTCTGGCACTGGGTGGTGTGGCGCAGGCAATAGCCCTGTGGCTGGATGTCATAGGTCTTAGGCTTGATGACCCCGTGGGAGAAGGTCGGGTGATTGCGCAGGCAGTGGTAGCACTCGGAGTAGTTCTCGACCGAGACCTTCCAGTTGCAGTGCTCCGGAATTTCGACCCATTCCAGCGGCACCAGCTCGCCGATCTGCGGAACGTAGTCGGCCAGCTGCACACGCACGCCGGGGAACCATGCCTCCATGGGCTCGGCCTCGGGGTCGAGATTGACGAAGATGAAGCCGTGGAGCTCCTCGACGCGAACCGGCGTCAGGCAGATCTTGGAGCGGTCGAAGCCGGGTACTGCGTTTACATTGGGGCCGGAGCGCAGCCGGCCGTCCAGCTCGTAAGTCCAGGCGTGGTAGGGGCAGACCAGCAGCCTTGCATTGCCGCTGCCCTGCACAATCTCGTGGGCACGGTGCTGGCACACGTTGTAGAAGGCCGAAAGACTGCCGTCGCGGCCGCGCAGGCAGAACAGGCTCTGTCCGGCGACCTCGAAGGTGAAATAGTCGCCAGGCTTTTCCAGCTGGGAAACGTGACCGGCGAACTGCCAGGTCCGGCACATCAGGCCGTCGCGCTCGATCCGGAAGATTTCCGGGTCGGTGTAGTAGCGCGCCTCCAGGGAGCGCACCAGCACGTCGGGAGCGTTCATCGTCGTTCACCCCTATTCCCGATAGATCCCCAGCGCGTGGCGGCGCTCGTGGAACTGCTCGATCTTGGCGATCACGTCGGGGCTGGCATCGGCGATCACGAAGGCCATGAGCGCCTCAAGCAGTGCCCCTGTGGCGAAAGTTGATGTGAAAAACTGTGGCGTTTCCGTCTGCACGACGAAGCCGTGTTCGCTGCCAGCGACAATCGGCGAAGCCGGACTGTCGGAAATGCCGATAACGGTCACGCCCTGGGCGCGGGCATAGTCGACCGCTTCCACCACTTCGGCCCGGTAAGGCTTGAAGGTCATGGCCAGCAGCACGTCCTCGGGGCCGGCGCGTGCGATGTCGTCAATGGCGAGGCTGCCGTTGCGCGGAATGGCGCGCACGTTGTCCAGCGCCATGTCCGCCAGGTAGGCGAAGCTGTGCGCCAGGGCGTGGTTGATGCCAACGCCCAGCACGTAGGCTCGGCGGGCGGAGACGATGGCGTCAGCGGCAGCCTTCACGCTGGTCGCATCGCTTGCCGCGAAGGTTTTCTCGATGTTGGCGATGGCGCTGGCGGCCAGCTCGCCGTAGAGCTTGCCGTGCTTGCCGCCCTTGGACAGCGACTGCAGCCAGCGGGCGCGATCCTGGAAATTGAGGCCGCCGCGGCGGATCTCCTCGCGGAACGGTGCCCGGAAGTCCTCGTAGCCATCGAAGCCGCAGGAGCGGGCCATGCGCATGAAGGTGTTGGGCTTCACCTGGGCCGCTTCGGAGATCTCGCGGATCGAGCTGATCCCCACGTCGCTCGGGCTCTCCAGGACATAGGCCGCCGCCTTGCGCAGCTCCGGGGTCAGGTTCGGCAGCTGTTCGGCCAGCTCCTGGAGGATGAGCTGGGAGGCCGGAAGTTGGGAATCTGGTACATTTGTTTGTTTCATAGTTGACGATCGTACAAATGTTTGAATAGCCTGTCCATTGCCTTCTTCTATCGTCTGAGGACCCTGGGAGCCGACGCCGTGTCAACACACCCCACAGCAGATCTGCCCGTCTCCGCCCGCGTGGTCATTGTCGGCGGCGGTGTCATGGGCTGCGGCTTGGCCTATCACCTGGCCCACGAGGGCTGGAGCGATGTGGTGCTGCTGGAAAAGGCGGA
>JBNKHC010000328.1:0-9190 GCA_050290145.1 Kiloniellaceae bacterium
ATCAACAACGTCCCCATCAACAATTTGCTGCCCGGCCCCTTCGATACCGACCGCCTGCGCCAGACGATCAAGGCGGTGGCCGATAAGACCGGCCGCACGCCGGAGGAGGTGGCGCAGGAACGTGCAGCGGGCAACCCGGCCAAGCGCTTCGGGGACCCGGTGGAGTTCGGCGAGGCCTGTGCTTTCCTGTGCAGTGCGCACGCCGGCTACATCACCGGTCAGAATCTGCTGATCGACGGCGGCGCCTTCCCGGGGACGCTGTAGCCGCCTAACTTTGTCACAGGTTGTGACGAAAGTTGGATCAATAGTGACCATTCAGGGGCGCCGAGGGAGGACCACGGCGCCCCTTTCCGTAGCACCGATCTCACCAACGCTTTGAGTCAGCTTTGGAAGGATCGGAATATGTCGAAGAAAATCGTGTTGGCGCTTTCTGCGCTGTTTCTCCTGACCGCAACGCCGGCGCTCGCCGACGACTATCGCCACGACCGCAACAGCCGCTGGACCGGCGACTATCACCGCGGCGACGGCCAGCATCACAAACACAGAAAACATCACCGGGCCAAGCGGTCGGACCACCGGGTGACCTGGCACGGCGGCCGCGACTGGGTGCCGCCCGGCCACCGAAAGCACCATCACAAGGTTGTGGTGCACAAGCATCACCACGATTACAGGCGCGGGGGCCGCAAGCATCGCCACGACTACCGGCGTCACCGCGACGACGACTGGGCGCTCTATGCGATCCTGGCCCTGCAGATCGTGGACGTGCTGAATGAGAGCCAGCGTGACCATGTCGTCTGGGCGCAGGAGCGCGCCTACAACGTGCCCCTGGGCGACACCATCCAGTGGAACGACGGCGGTGCCTCCGGGACCGTGGTGCCGACGCGCGAGGGCAGGGACATGGGCGGCCGCTACTGCCGCGAGTTCCAGCAGCAGATCGTCGTCGGCCAGCGCAGCCAGTCCGGCTATGGGGTGGCCTGCCGGCAGCCCGACGGTGCCTGGGAGATCGTCTCCTAGGACCGCTGCGGCAGCTTTGTGATATGTTTAGATGAGTTGAGGCCTTCCCGCAGACCGCGAGGCTCTGACGGGAAGGCCCTGGCTCATGGGGCTGGGTAGGGATCACCCACGGGCCGGCACCTGTGTAGCCAATACGATTCTACGGTGCTTTGATGTAAATCAAACCCGCAGGCGGCACGCCGGCCGCCGTCGTTGGGCTTGCTAGGCCCTTGGTCCGGCAGCATATATTTGTAATATTTTGGTATCCTTGGTCGTGTTATGAGGGGCTCACCTTGGCCCCCTCGGCAGGCCATGTAGCCGAATCGGAGTGCAAAAGGTGGACGAAGGCAAAGTTGTCGCGCTGGAAGTGGAACCGCTGGAGCAGGAGTCCGACCTGCCCGCCGGGGCCGAAGTGGCTGCGATCGACCTGTCGTCCGCCGAGCGCTTCATCAATCGCGAGATCTCCTGGCTCGCCTTCAACGAGCGGGTCCTGGAGGAAGCCTACAACGCCAATCACCCGCTGCTGGAGCGCCTGCGGTTCCTCTCCATCTCCGCCAGCAACCTGGATGAGTTCTTCATGGTGCGCGTCGCCGGCCTGCGCGGCCAGCAGCGCGCCGGGGTGAAGACGCCCTCGCCGGAGGGCCTGACCCCCGCCCAGCAGCTGGCGGCGATCAACGAGCGGGTCGCCAAGCTGATGCGCTGGCAGCAGGAGAAGTGGCTGGGCCTGATCGGCGAGCTCGACGAGGCCGGCATCATGGTGGTCAACTCCAACCAGGTGACCGGCAAGGAGCGGCGCTGGCTGGACAAGTATTTCACCGACCACCTCTATCCGGTGCTCACGCCCATCGCCATCGACCCGGCGCATCCTTTCCCCTTCATCCCGAACCGCGGTCTGTCGATCGTGGTGGAACTGCTGCGCGGCGACGACAAGTTACAGATCAACGGCCTCATTCCCATCCCGACGCTGGTCGAGCGCTTCATCCGCCTGCCGGGCGACACCGCGCGCTTCATTCGACTGGAAGAACTGCTGCGGCTCTATTTCGACGAGCTGTTCCCGGGCTTCGAGGTGAAGTCCAGCGGCTTCTTCCGGGTGCTGCGCGACAGCGACCTGGAAGTCGAGGAAGAAGCGGAAGACCTGGTGCTGGTTTTCGAGAGCGCCCTCAAGCGGCGGCGGCGCGGTTCGGTGATCCGCCTGACGGTGGATGCGGACATGCAGCCGGCCTTGCTGGACTTCGTGGCGCGCGAGCTGCAGGTCGAACCCGAGAATGTATTTCCGCTGGACGGCATGCTGGGCCTCTCCGACACCAGTGAGCTGATCATCGACGATCGCCCGGACCTGGTTTTCCCGCCCTACAATCCGCGCTTCCCGGAACGCATCCGCGACTTCGGCGGCGACAGCTTCGCGGCCATCCGCGCCAAGGACCTGGTCGTTCACCATCCCTATGAAAGCTTCGACGTGGTGGTGCAGTTCCTGCGACAGGCGGCAAACGACCCGGCGGTGATCGCCATAAAGCAGACGCTCTACCGCACCTCGGAAGACTCGCCTATCGTGAAGGCCCTGGCGGAGGCGGCGGAGGCCGGCAAGTCGGTGACCGCACTGGTCGAGCTGAAGGCGCGCTTCGACGAAGAGCGCAACATTCGCTGGGCGCGCAACCTGGAGCGCGCCGGGGTGCAGGTCATCTACGGCTTCATTGAGCTGAAGACCCACGCCAAGATCTCCCTGGTGGCGCGGCGTGAGAAGGAGTCGATCCGCACCTACGTGCACTACGGTACCGGCAACTACCACCCCATTACCGCGCGGATCTACACCGACATCTCCTTCTTCTCCTGCGATCCGGTGCTGGCGCGCGACGCCACGCGGCTGTTCAACTACATGACCGGCTACGCGACGCCGAAGGCCATGGAGAAGATCGCCTTCGCGCCGCTGACGCTGCGCCACACGCTGCTGAAACTGATCGACGGCGAGATCGCGCACGCCAAGGCCGGCCGGCCGGCGACCATCTGGGCCAAGCTGAACTCCCTGGTCGATCCGGAGATCATCGACGCCCTCTACAAGGCCTCGCAGGCGGGAGTCTCCATCGACCTGGTGATCCGCGGGATCTGCTGCCTGCGGCCCGGTGTTCCGCGGCTTTCCGACAACATTCGGGTGAAGAGCATCATCGGCCGCTTCCTGGAGCACAGCCGAATCGTTTGCTTCGGCAACGGCAAGCCGCTACCGTCCAGGGACGCCAAGGTCTTCATTTCCTCGGCGGACTGGATGCCCCGCAATCTGGACCGCCGGATCGAAACCCTGGTGCCGATCGAGAACGCCACGGTGCACCAGCAGGTCCTCGACCAGATCATGATCGCCAATTTCAACGACGAAGCGCAGAGCTGGATCCTGGAGCCGGAAGGGACCTACAGGCGCGTGCGCAGCACGGCAAAGTCCTTCAGTGCGCACACCTACTTCATGACGAACCCCAGCCTGTCCGGCCGCGGCTCGGCTCTGAAGAAGTCGAAAAAGGCGCCCCGGCTGGTGCTGAAGAAATCCTGACGAACGTATGAATGCCCGGCATCAGGCGGCGGTCGTCTCCCTGGCAAAGGGGAACGCCCATGACCAGCGCGTCGCCGTTATCGATATTGGCTCGAATTCCATTCGTCTCGTGGTATTCGACGGGTTGAAGCGCGCGCCGGCCACCGTCTTCAACGAGAAGGTGCTCTGCGGCCTGGGCCGCGGGCTGCAGTCCAGCGGCCGGCTGTCGCCCGAGGGCGTGGAGCTTGCCGTGCCCAACCTGGTGCGTTTCACGGCGCTGGCGCGGGCCATGGGCGTGGGCCGCATCGACCTGATCGCCACCGCGGCGGTGCGCGAGGCCGAGGACGGACCCGCCTTCCGCGAGGCCGTGGAGCAGCAGTGCGGCCACCCGATCCGCGTACTGAGCGGGGAAGAGGAGGCGGAGCTCTCCGCCCTGGGCGTGATCGCTGGCAACCCGTCTGCCGACGGCATCATGGGGGACCTCGGCGGCGGCAGCCTGGAGCTGGTGGAGGTGACCGACGGCAAGATCGGCCGCTCGACCACCCTGGGGCTGGGACCCCTGCGCCTGATGGAAAGCTGCGGCGAGGACCGCGGCAAGATGCGCAGCCTCATCGACAAGACCTTCTCGAAGGTCGACTGGCTGAGCGCCGGCAAGGACCGGACCTTCTATCCGGTGGGCGGCGCCTGGCGAAACCTGGCGCGCCTCCACATCGAGCAGAGCCGCCATCCGCTGCATGCCATCCACGAGCACAGCATCAGCAGCGCCGAGGCCATCAAACTGGCGCGGCTGCTGGCCCGGCAGGGCAAGTCCTCGCTTGCCGGCCTGCAATACATCTCGCGCCGGCGGCGGGAAACGCTGCCCCTGGGCGCCCTGGTGCTGGCCCGTCTGCTGCGCAAGCTGCAGAGCAAGGATGTGGTCTTCTCGACCTACGGCGTGCGCGAGGGCTACCTCTTCAATCAGCTCCCCGAGGCGGTGCGGCGGCAGGATCCGCTGCTGGTCGCGGCGGCCGAAATGGCTGAGCGGGAAGGCCGTTTCGGCGACGTCGGCGAGGAGTTGATGAAATGGTGTGACGCGCTGTTTCCGGATGAGAGTGATGCGGAGCGCCGCCTGCGGCTGGCCGCCTGCCATGTCTCCGACCTGGCCTGGCGCGAGCATCCGGATTTCCGCGCCGTTCAGGCGCTGCGCCGCATCCTGCATTACCCGCTGGTCGGCATCGACCACCCGGGGCGCGCTTTCCTCGCCTATACCGTCTTCCTGCGCTACGGCGCACCGGCGGACGCCAAGGACGCCCGCCAGGCGGTCGCGCTGCTGGACGAGCGCTGGCGCGAGCGGGCAATCCTGCTGGGCCTGGCCCTGCGGCTGGCCTACCGGGTCTCGGCGGCGACCCGCTGGGTGCTGGACCACAGCGGCCTCAGCGTCGACGACGGGGTGCTGGAACTGAAACTGCCGGACGATGGCTCGGTCCCGGACGGGGAGGCGGTGCAGCGCCGCCTCAAGACCCTGGCCCAGGCCGGCCAGTTCGAGGATACCCGGATCGTCGTCTAGCCGGTGCCGCTCAGCGCACCTCGATCTCGCGCTCGATCTCGAAAACGGTGACCCGGCTGCTGCCGGCCTCCCGCTCCACCCGATAGAGGCCGCGATAGGTGCCGGCCGGCCAGGCCGCGCGGGTCAGCTTGCGCCCGACCCAGCGCGTCAGGACGGCGCGGTTGCGCTCCAGCACTTCGTCCTTCTGGAAGAAGACCTTCCCGTCGGGCGCCAGGATGGTCAGCTTCTGGATGTCGCCTTGGCGCAGGCCCCAGGCGGCGGCGTAGAAGATCAGGACCGGGGACTTGGCGGAAAGCGGGCCGGGCTCCTCGATGCCATCCAGCACCTCGCGATGGGTCGTGGTGCGGCCCAGGAAGCCGGCCGAGAGCAGGCCGCCGACGCGGTAGGGAAGCTGAGCCTGCGCCGCCGGCGACCAAAGGCTTTGCGCCGCCTTGCCGCAGGCCGCTGAGGGCTCCAGGCCGGTGAAGGGATCCAGCAGCTTGTTGCGGTAGGTTACGGCGAAGTGGACGTGGGGGAAGTCGCTGTTGCCGGAAAGGCCGATGAGGCCGAGCTTCTGCCCGCGCTCCACGCGGTCGCCGCGTTTCACCACGACCGTGCCCTTCCGCATGTGGGCGTAGGTGGTGACCCAGCCGCCGCCGTGCTTGATGGCGACCCAGTTGCCGTTGCGCTCCTGGCGCGTCTTGCCCGGTCCGGTGTCCTGCATCAGCAGGTCGGGCTGACCGTCTTCGGCGATGACGACCTGGCCGCCGGCGGCCGCGACCACCGCGACGCCCCGGCGCATCTCGATCTGCGTCGGGATCCGGATGTCGATGCCGCGATGGCCGTCATAGGAGAGGCCGCCGCAGGTGTGGTCCTTCCAGCCCGGGCCGGAGTCGTAGTCGATGTAGTTCTGAACGTTGCAGACCTCGCCCATGCGGCAGTCGACGGGCAGGCCGAAGCCGCCGCCGGGCGGCGCCGGGGTCTGGGCCAGGGCCGGGGCGGTGAGCAGCCCGGCAAGGCAAAGGAAGGCAAGACAGAGAGGGCCGCGCGCCCGCAGGATGAGGCGGCCCATGGCGCTCAGCCCTTGCCGGACTGGCCGAGCGGCACCACCCGGACTTTGTTGCCGGCGGCGCTGAGCGCCACCGTGCCGTGTTTCAGCGCCAGGGCGTCGCGGCCGAAGATGTCGAAGCGCCAGCCTTTCAGGGCCATGACGTCGGCCTGGTCGTCGATGGCGATCTGCTCCAGGTCGGCAGTATTGGCGATCAGCTTCTGGGCCACGTCGTGTTCCTCGCACCGCAGCTTCAGCATCACTTTCAGCAGGTCCATCAGGGGGCCGATGCCGTTGGTCGACTGCTGCTTGGGCGGCGGCTTGGGCAGATCGTCGTCGGGCACCGCCAGGCCCTTGGACACGGCCTCAAGGATCGCCTTGCCGATGCGCCCGCGGGCGAGGTCGCGGTTGATGCCGCGTGAGCGCGCCAGCTCTTCCTCGCTCGTCGGCCGGTGGGCGGCGATGTCGAAGAGCTGCTCGTCGCGCAGCACCCGGCCGCGCGGCACGTCGCGCTGCTGGGCCTCCTCCTCGCGCCAGGTCGCCAGGGCCCGCAGCACCGCCAGATAGCGCCGGTCGTTGGAGCGGGTCTTGAGGCGCTTCCAGGCCTCTTCCGGCTCCAGGCGATAGGTCTCGGGCGAGGTCAGGATCGCCATTTCCTCGTCCAGCCAGGGGGCCCGGCCGGTCTTGTCCAGGCGGCGGGCGAGTTTCTTGTAGACCGTGCGCAGGTGGGTCACGTCGGCCAGGGCATAAGCGAGCTGGCGCTGGGCCAGCGGGCGCCGCGACCAGTCGGTGAAGCGCGAGGACTTGTCGATGTGGGCGCCGGTCAGCTTGCGCACCAGGGTGTCGTAGCCCACCGATTCGCCGAAGCCGCAGACCATGGCCGCCACCTGGGTGTCGAAGATGGGGGCGGGCAGGCGGGCGGTCATATGGAAGAAGATTTCCATGTCCTGGCGCGCCGAGTGCAGCACCTTGACGATCTTGGGGTCGTCGAAAAGCGCCAGCAGAGGGGCCAGATCCAGGCCTTCGGCCAGGGTGTCGATGGCCGCGACGTCGCTTTCCTCCGGCCCCGCCACCTGCAGGAGGCAGAGCTTCGGCCAGTAGCTGGAATCCCGCAGGAATTCGGTGTCGACAGTAATAAAATCGGCTGAGGCCAGCCGCGCGCAGAACGCCTGGAGTTCCGCGCTTTCCGCAATCAGGTTCATGGCAGCGGTATACACTTAAACGCGCAGCCGCGAAAGCGCGGAGGCGGCCCAGCCGCGGCTTCCGCGGGGCTTCCAAGGGGGGTTCCGGGGGGCGTCCGGCCCCCCTGGAGAGCCGGGCCCGGCTGCGCCTCCAGGCTTGACAAAAGGCCAGATTCCCGGCCTCTTGCGCGCTGATTCCAAGCCCTCGCTGCCCTTATTCCGGAAGCTTTTCAATGCACGCCTACCGTTCCCACACCTGCGGTGAACTGCGCACGTCCCACGCCGGCGAGCGGGTCCGCCTTTCCGGCTGGATCCACCGCAAGCGCGACCACGGCCAGCTCCTCTTCGTCGACCTGCGCGATACCTACGGGATCACCCAGTGCGTGATCGACGTCTCGAGCCCGATGTTCCAGGAGCTGGAGAACGCCAGGGTTGAAAGCGTGATCACGGTTACCGGCCCGGTCGTGAAGCGCTCCGCCGAGACCATCAACCCCGCCATGCCGACCGGCGAGGTTGAACTGCAGGTCGAGGAGCTGACCGTCCAGTCCCGGGCCGCGGTGCTGCCGCTGCAGGTCAACGCCGACGAGGACGCCGGCGAGGAGACCCGCCTGCGCTTCCGTTACCTGGACCTCCGGCGCGAGAAGATGCAGGCGCGCATCCGCCTGCGCGGCCAGGTGATCCAGGCGATCCGCGAGGGCATGGCGGGCCAGGGCTTTCAGGAGTTCCAGACCCCGATCCTGACCGCCAGCAGCCCGGAGGGCGCGCGCGACTACCTGGTGCCGAGCCGCATCCACCCGGGCAAGTTCTACGCCCTGCCGCAGGCGCCGCAGATGTTCAAGCAGCTGCTGATGATCGCCGGCTTCGACCGCTACTTCCAGATCGCGCCCTGCTTCCGCGACGAGGACAGCCGCGCCGACCGCTCGCCGGGCGAGTTCTACCAGCTCGATTTCGAGATGAGCTTCGTCACCCAGGACGACGTCTTCAACGCCATCGAGCCGGTGCTGCACGACGTCTTCGAGAAGTTCGCCAACGGCCGCAGCGTGACGCCGGCGCCCTTTCCGCGCATTCCCTTCCGCGATGCCATGCTGAAGTACGGCTCCGACAAGCCGGACCTGCGCAACCCCATCGAGATCGTCGACGTGACCGAGGCCTTCCGCGGCTCCGGCTTCGGCATCTTTGCCAAGGCCGTCGAGGCGGGCTCGGTGGTGCGCGCCATCCCGGCACCGGGTGCCGGGTCGCGCCCGCGCAGCTTCTTCGACAAGCTGAACGACTGGGCGCGCGAGGAAGGCGCGGCCGGCCTGGGCTACATCATCTACGGCGAGGACGGCACACCCAAGGGCCCCATCGCCAAGAACCTGGACGAAGCGCGCACCGCCC
Source organism: Kiloniellaceae bacterium (assembly GCA_050290145.1). Classification (GTDB taxonomy): domain Bacteria; phylum Pseudomonadota; class Alphaproteobacteria; order Kiloniellales; family Kiloniellaceae; genus Pelagibius. The sequence goes on from JBNKHC010000328.1 coordinate 8,637, forward strand.
AGATCAAGGAGGCCGCGGGCCTGAAGGACGGCGATGCGGTGTTCTTCTCCTGCGACAAGGAAGGCGCGGCGGCCAAGCTGGCCGGCCAGGTGCGCAACCGCTTGGGTGGCGAGCTGGACATCCTGGAGAAGAACGCCTTCCGCTTCTGCTGGATCGTCGACTTCCCGATGTTCGAGCTGGACGAGGACACCGGCAAGACCGAGTTCAGCCACAATCCCTTCTCCATGCCGCAGGGCGGCCTGGAGGCTCTGCAGACCAAGGATCCGCTGGAGATCCTGGCCTACCAGTACGACATCGTCTGCAACGGCGTGGAGCTGTCCTCGGGCGCGATCCGGAACCATCTGCCGGAGGTCATGTACAAGGCCTTCTCCATCGCCGGCTACAGCCAGGATCAGGTCGACAGCGAGTTCGCCGGCATGATCTCGGCGCTGAAGTTCGGCGCCCCGCCGCACGGCGGATCGGCCCCGGGCATCGACCGCATCGTCATGCTGCTGGCCGACGAGCCCAATATCCGCGAGGTCGTCGCCTTCCCGATGAACCAGCGGGCCGAGGAC
>JBNKHC010000329.1:0-6550 GCA_050290145.1 Kiloniellaceae bacterium
CGGCATTCCGGGCGAGTTCGCCCGCCAGCTCCTGCCGGAGAACTTCGACCGCTTTGAGCCGCTGGCCGCCTATGCGGGGCAGGTGACCCCGGTGGTGAACACCGTCGGCGTGCGCCAGCTCATCAACGGGCCGATCCCCTATTCGGCCGACGGCGACTTCGTCATGGGCAAGGCCCCGGAGCTGGAAAATCTCTTCGTCGCCACCGGCTTCCTCTATGGCATCGCCGCCGGCGGCGGGGCCGGGGCCATCATGGCCGAGTGGATTCTGGAGGGCCGGCCGAGTCTCGACCTCTGGCCGCTCGACATCCGCCGCTTCAGCTACCACCACGGCACCCGCGCCTTCATGTATCCGCGTGCGGTCGAGCACTACGCCCATCACTACAAGATGCGCTACCCCGGCCAGGAGAGCGAGGTGGCGCGCGGCATCCGGCGGTCCCCGCTCTACGAGATCCTGAAGGCCCGCGGCGCCGTCTACGGCTCCAAGAACGGCTGGGAACGGCCCAACTGGTTCGCCCCGGAAGGCGTGGAGCCGGTGGACAAGCCCGGCTTCACCGGCCAGAACTGGAAGCCCTACGTGGCCGAGGAGCACCGGGCGGTGCGCGAGGGCGTTGCCCTCATCGACCAGTCCAGCTTCTCTAAGTTCGAGCTGCGCGGCCCCGGCGCGCTGGCCGCCATGCAGCGCCTCGCGGTCTCCAACATGGACAAGCCCGTCGGCTCCGTCATCTACACCCAGCTCTGCAACGAGCGCGGCGGCGTCGAGGCGGACCTCACCGTGACCCGCCTGGGCGAGGATCGCTTCTACATCGTCACCGGCTCCGGTTTCGGCGTGCACGACACCCACTGGATCGAGACGCATCTTCCCAAGGATGGATCCGCGTTCCTGACCGAAGTGACCTCGGGCAGGGCGGTGATCAACCTCTGCGGCCCCAAGGCGCGCGAGGTGTTGGCCCAGGTCGCCGAAGAGGACGTCTCCAACGATGCCTTCCCCTTCGCGACGGCGCAGCAGATCACCATCGGCGCGGCGCCGGTACTGGCGATCCGCATCGGCTATGTCGGCGAGCTGGGCTGGGAATTACACATGCCGACGGAGTACGGCGCACACGTCTACGAGACCCTCAGAGCGGCTGGTGAGCCGCTGGGTCTCCGTGACGTCGGCTACCGCGCCATCGAGAGCCTCCGCCTGGAGAAGGGCTACGTCTACTGGAGCGCCGACGTGACGCCGGACTACAGCCCTTACGAAGCGGGGCTCGGCTTCCGCGTCCACCTGAAGTCCAAGGGCGATTTCATCGGCCGCGCGGCTCTGGAGCAGCAGAGATCCGAGGGCGTGGCGCGCAGGCTCTGCACCTTCACGGTCGACGAGGCCATTCCGGTCTTCGGCGGCGAGACCATCCTGAAGAACGGCGAGACGGTCGGCCTGGTGTCCAGCGCCGGTTTCGGCACGACGCTCGGCAAGACGGTGCTCTACGGCTATCTGCCGAGCGGCTTGTCCGAAGAGGAAGATTTCAACATCGAAGCCTTCGGCGAGCACTATCGTGCCCAAAGGGTTGCCGGGCCGTTGTATGATCCGCAGAACGACAGGCTGAAAGCCTGAGGGAAGAGCAGCAAAGAGGGGCAGGCATGATCGATGGGGGTGTCATGACGGGGGAGACTGACGACAAGCAGACGGTGCTGGAAGCACTGTGGAAAATTCCCGGCTTCGAGGCCACGCGAGCCGAGGACTTTTCGCTGGAGCGTCAGGGCGGTCTCACCAACCTGGTCTACAAGCTCGACTTCGGCGGTGACCGCTGCTTCATTCTGCGCATCCCCGGCAAGGGCACCGAGGACTACATCGACCGCGAGGTGGAACTGCACAACGCGCGGGTGGCGGCGGAGGCCGGGGTCTCCGCCGAGGTGATTCACGGCGATGCCAAGACCGGCGTCATGATGACCCGCTTCATCGACGGCATCGTCACCATGTCGCCGGAACAGTTCCGCGCCCGTCCGGGCTCTCCCGCCCGCGCCGCCCTTGCCCTGAAGCAGATGCATGACTGCGGCAAGGAGTTCCGCTTCCGCTTCGAACTCTTCGCCATGATCGACGACTACCTGGGCATCCTCGACAAGGCGAAGGCCGAGCTGCCCGATGGCTACCATGCCGTGGTCGAGGCGGCGCAGCCGGTGCGCGCCGCGCTGGACGCCAACCCCCTGCCGCTGGCGCCCTGCCACTGCGACCCGCTCTGCGAGAACTTCCTCGACGACGGCGGGAAGATGTGGATCGTCGACTGGGAGTATTCCGGCATGAACGATCCCCTCTGGGACCTGGGCGACCTCTCCGTGGAGGCCGCCTTCGACGACGCCCAGGATGCCGAGATGATGGAGGCCTACTGCGGCGGTGCGCCGACCCCCGCCGCGATGGGCCGCATGGTCATCTACAAGGCCATGTGCGACCTGCTGTGGACCCTCTGGGGCCTCATCCAGCACGCCAACAATAATCCCGCCGAAGACTTCTGGGCCTACTCCGTCGGCCGCTTCGAGCGCTGCCAGAAGCTGATGAACGACCCGGCCTTCGCCGGGCACGTGGAAGCGGTGAAGGCGGGGTGAGGGCAAGATCGTCCGATTGGTGACATGCCATTTCGGCCGATGGGAAGCTTCCGCACTCAAATAGAGAGCAGACGTGGCAGCCCTAGAAGCTCAAGTCTGAGCATGACCCGAAGCGGCAAGAGGACGCAGCTATCTCAAAGTCCGCAGTTTGAGCACAGACGGCGCAGGACCCGCCGCTTGGGATGAACTAGACCTCTAATCCTTGAACCCCTGCCGCCCTGACTGAAAGACGACCGTATTCAGCGGTGACTGCTTTAGCCAGGCAGACCCACGATGGCCTCAATCTCTACGCGCATGCCCGGCACTACCAGAGAGCTGACCTCGACCAGCGTGCTGGCCGGACGCGTCTCGCCGAAGTACTCCTGGCGCACGGGATTGATCTTCGGTCGGTCGTCGATGTGAGTCAGGTAGACGGTAACCCGCAGGACGTCGCCGAAGCCGGCCCCGGCCTCCTCAAGAATCAGCTTCATGCTCTCGAAGATCGCGCGGGTCTGTGCCACTGGATCATTGCCGCCCACGAGACTGCCCTCGGCGTCGAGCGGCGCCAACCCGGAGATGAACAGCAGATTCCCGAACTGCACCGCATCGGTGTAATGGCTGACCGGCGGGTTGAGAGACGGAATACGGATTTCTCTGCGCAACGTGGCCACGGCGAAAGACCCTCCTGAGAGTAAACAGCTTGAGAAGCATAGAAGCGGGCGGTTTTGGGTCAACAGGTCCGAGCGAGCCAGCAGGAGAGTTGGAGAGGCTTGAGCGGGCGCGGGGACGTCTTTAGGTGCCTCCCCAGTAGCGCCCTAGAACGGCGGTCCTGCCGCCGGATCTGGTATCACCCGCTCGCTTAGACTGTTTTGGTCTGGCTGAAAGCGGCAGTTTCAACCAACGAGTGGTAAGAATACCAGAGGGCTAGTCCGTTACAGGGGGAAGGTCAGGCCGAAGGGTGCAACCGAAAGGACATATTCGGACTCATAGTACGGGCAGAGGTCACCGTCGATCGATCCCAGCAGGCGACATTCTGCGTTTCTAACATCGCCGGATTTCCGCTACTCTGGAAACTCGGAGAGTTGGGACTTGAGACATGAACTCCGAACCCCAAGACCTCGGCACGGCGATCTCACCTGTTGGCGAGCACCAGAAGACGGTGGCGTCAACGAAGGCAATTGCCTTCGCGATTCTGATAGTGCTGGCGGCGCTGGTGGCTGTCGGTTTCAGCTTTGGCTGGGGTTTCGGTCTCTCGATAGAGCAGTTCGTGGATACGATCCGCTCATGGGGCAAGTGGGGTGTTCTCGGCTCCATCGGCCTTATGATGCTTCATTCGTTTATCCCCTTTCCAGCCGAACTCCTGGCCTGTGCAAACGGAATGGTCTACGGACCTCTTTGGGGGACCGTGATCACTTGGACGGGCGCCATGCTCGGTGCTGTCGTTGCGTTCGGGTTGGCGCGCAAGCTCGGGCGCCCCTTCGTCGAGCGGCTGGTTGCCAAACGGAATTGGGCGGTCCTGGACGACTGGACTGAAGAAATCGGCTGGCAGGTCGTTCTGGCAAGTCGCTTCTTTCCGCTAATCGCTTTCAACCTGATCAACTACGCCGCCGGCTTGACGCGCCTTACATGGTGGCAATTCATCTGGACGACCGGCATAGGTATTCTGCCGATAACAATTCTGATGGTCGTCATAGGCGACAATATCGAGAGTTTTGGATGGGAGTCCTGGCTTCTCTTGCTGATTGGCGGCGTCTTCCTTCTGCTCGTGTTTCGGCGCAGGCTCAGGTCCAAGTGATGAGGGCGGCCTAAATGATCTGCTCCCAGTTTCGGCGCCATTCGTTAGTTTGGACTGCTGTGGTCCGGCTGTAAGCGGCGATCGTCCCGGCTATCGCCGCTGGCAGCTACACGATCAGGCTTTTCCTCTTGGCACATCTGCGACAAGGCGGGCTCTGGTTAATCGGTCTGAATTGAGCGCGAAAGCAGACCACTCCTTTTTGTGAATGGCAGGCACCTGGTGGGTACAACTATCCGTGCCGTGGGAGCAATGTTAGATCGGGAGAAGGCGGTTACCCCGCGATCACCTTCATCAGCGCCGCGTGGATTTCCGCGCTGGCCGCTGCGACCACACGCCCGTCCGACTCGAGCGTCAGAGGCCGGCCTTCCCAGTCCGTGATGACGCCGCCGGCGGCTTCCACCACCGGCACCACCGGCAGGTAGTCGTAGGGCTGCAGGTTGTAGTCGACCACCGCGTCGATCTGCCCGCCGGCGAGCTGGGCATAGGGGTAGCAGTCGTAGGTCAGGCGCTGGTAGGCGCCGAACTTCATCAGGCGCGCGAAGACCGCCGGGTGGTCGGCCATGAGGCCGTTCGCCTCGTTGATGCAGAGGAAGGCCTTCTCAGGTGGCACGCCCTTGCGGCAGGCGATGGGCGTGCCGTCGCGGTCGCTGCCGGCCTCCAGTGCCCCGCCGTAGCATTCGTTCAGGGCCGGCATGCGGATGATCCCAGCGACCGGCCTGCCGGCTTTCAGCACCGCCACCAGCATGCCGAAGAGGGGTGAGCCGGAGATGAACGACTTGGTGCCGTCGATGGGATCGATGACCCAGACGAACTCGCGCTCCAGCCCCTCGCTGCCGTACTCCTCGCCGAAGATCCCGTGGTCCGGAAAGCGCGCGGCGATGGCTTCGCGCAAGGCGGCTTCGGTCTCCCGATCGGCGATGGTGACCGGGCTCTCGTCGGCCTTCTGCTCGACGGAAAAGCCGGCGCGGTAGTGGTGCAGCGGTTTCGCCACCGCGGCGGCGGTGACGTCGCGGGCGGCTTGCAGCAGGTCCGCGGCGGTCGGCTCGCTCACGAGGGAACTCCTTTGACTCTTGAACGTTTAGGTTTTTCGCTTGGGACTATTGCTCCGCCGGTTCGGCGACCACCACGTTGACCTCCGCCTCGGCCAGGAAGGCGGCGATGTCCGGCGGCGGGGGCGCGTCGGTCACCAGGGTGTCGACCATCCCCGGGTTCTCGATGCGCACCGGGGCGCGGCGGCCGAACTTGGTGGCGTCGGCGGCGATGATGGAGCGCTCGGCGTGCTGCAGGATCTCCCGCGAGAACTCCGCCTCCTGCAGGTCGAAGAGCATGAAACCGGTCTCGGCGTCGATGGCCGCGGCGGAGAGCACCGCGTACTGCACCGAGAACTGGCGCACGAAGTTGATGGCCTCGCGCCCGAAGGCGCCGGCATCGTGGGCGCGCAACTCGCCGCCGGCCATGAAGACGCGGTTGTTGTTGCGCGTCGCCAGCATCTGCGCCACGGCCACCGAGTTGGTGACCACGAAGAGGTCGTGGTGGCCGCGCAGGGCGCGGGCGACGTAGGCGGTGGTGGAGCCGATGTCGAGGATCAGCGAGTCGCCGTTCTTGATCATCCGCGCCAGCTGCGCGGCGATCAGGCGCTTGGCGTCGGGGTTCTCGTCCATGCGCTGAGCGAAGGGCGCTTCCTGCACCGCATCTGGCAGGTAGACGCCGCCGTGCACCTTGCGCACCAGGCCCCGCCCGGCCAGCTTCTTCACGTTGCGGCGGATGGTCTCCTCGGAGACGTCGAGGCGCCGTGCCAGGTCCTGGATGCGGCAGGACCCGGAGACCTTCAGCTCGTCGAGAATTTCCATCTCGCGGTGGGTTGAATGCATTTCCTGAAACCCATCGGCAGGTAACGACAGCGGCTGCCACGGCGCGGCGGCCTTCCGCGTGGCATTGCGGTCAGTATTTCGCAACCTTGACCCGCCGGGCAACTAAAAATGCCTGAAAACCCACAAAACCACATATCCGGCGTTGACAGATGTGGGTATCGGCAGAAGAATGTTCCCGCTCCCAGGACGCTGAATGGGCCGGGAGCCGGGGAATATGAGGCACATAAAGAATCGGAACGGGAAGGACGGTAGGATGCGCACACATCTGAAGATGCTGCTGGGCGCCGGGCTGGGCCTGGCGGTCGGCCTGGGCGCCGCCGGGGGCGCG
>JBNKHC010000330.1:0-2713 GCA_050290145.1 Kiloniellaceae bacterium
GGCGCTGATGCGCCGGCGCGACAGGATGGCCACGCCGTTGTAGCCCTTCTGGCCGTGGACCACGGCATGGGGGAAGCCGATCTCCTGCACCTTCTCCAGCGGGAAGTCCTCGGTCTGCACCTTGATCTCCTGCAGGCACAGAACGTCGGGCTCGTGCTGCTCGCAAAAGCGCGCCAGGTGGTCCAGGCGCTGGCGGATCGAGTTGACGTTCCAGGTGGCGATGCGAAGGGGCATGAAGGACTCCGGGACGGGCAAGGGCTAACGTTTCACATCCGGAACGGTACCGGATAATTCGTTTCGGACCGGAAACGACGGCACTTCTGCGGGCGCCCCGGCGGCGGGCCAAGGTAGAGCTTTTGCGCCGGGGTTTGAAGCCGGCGGCAGGCCTTTCGAGCGGGGATGATCGGGAAAAAGGGGCCAAAAACGGTGGAACGCCCGGTCGGGGGGGATCCGGGCGTTCCATTTCTCCGCGGAGAAGCGAAAGGAAGGCAGGGGAATGCATCCTTCCGCAGTGGCCGGCGCTTTTGCAGCGCCAGCTGTTAGGTCTAATTTAGGTGTGATTGCCGGCTTTACAATCTTACTTCTGCATGGCGGCAGCCGAATTTCTGCATGGCGGCCGGTAAAATCGCCAAAGCCGCAAAACCCCATAACAGGTGCCGCGCCGGCGAGGCCGAACGGGCGCTGGGCGTGGAGTTTCGCGGCTTTGCCGCCAAGAGCGTCAGGCCTGCCCCAGGGCCGCCAGCGGGAAGACGTCGTCGGCGGGCCGGCCTGCCGCCCGGGCCCGTGCCGCGGCGCCGAAGGCCTCGAAGAGCTGGCGCGAGAAGGGGTTCTCCCAGGCCTTGTATTCCGGGTGCCACTGCACCCCCAGCGCAAAGGCCTTGGTGTCCTTGACGCTGACCGCCTCGGGGGTGCCGTCCTCGGCCTCGGCCTCGACGACCAGGCGCTCGGCAATGCGGTCCAGCGCCTGCCAGTGCAGGGAATTGACCATGAGGTCGCCCTCCAGGCCAGCCGCCTGGGCCAGGGCCGCAATGGGGCCGCCGGCGCGCAGCTTCACCGGATGGCGCGGCCCGTACTGCACGTCCAGCTCCGGATGCTGCGGGCGGCGGTGGTCCATGCGCCCCTCCACCTCGTGGACGCGCGCGTGCAGCGTGCCGCCCAGGGCCACGTTCAGCTCCTGAAAGCCGCGGCAGATGACCAGCAGGGGCACGCCCTCCTCGATGGCCAGGCGGATCAGCGCCAGGCTGGTGGCGTCGCGCGCCGGGTCGAAGGGCTCGGCCTCGGGCGTTTCCAGCTGGCCGTAGTGGCTGGGGTGCACGTTCGAGGGACTGCCGGTCATCATGATGCCGTCCAGTCTCTGCACCAGGCGGCGCAGTTCCAGCAGTTCCTCGCCCAGCGAGGGGATCATCAGCGGGGCGACGCCGGCGCAGATCGCCAGGGCGCGGGCGTATTTGTCCCCCACCGTGTGGAACGGCTGGCCGTCGACGTCGCGGACGCAGGCCGGGACGCCGACCAGCGGCAGGGGAGAGGCTTTTGTCATGCCGGACTAGGTAGCGCCGGGCGCCTGGCCTGACAAGCGTCCAGGCCGCGGGGCAGGGTTGCACTCTGGCCGCCGAAGCGCATGCACGGGCCCGCGGGACCGGCGCATTGCACGGGCATTTCCGCCCTCCCGCGAATTTTTTTTGAACCCTCCGGCCGGGGGCGGCGACCACCCGGTAACAGGCAATTTCGCCGCGAAAAACCAACCAGAGGAAAAATTCAATGCGTATCGTGACCCTGCTGATGATGGGTGCTATCGCCCTGTCCTCCGCCGTCGACGCTTCGGCCCAGACCCGCGTGAAACCGAGCCAGCCGACCCCGCCGGCGCGCGCCCTGCAGAAGCAGGCTCCGGCCCCGACCCCTCAGCCGCAGGACGTGGCGCCGCTCAAGTCGGACCTGGTGATTGTCGACCACATGAAGTCCGGTCCCACCAAGGTTCTGCTCCGCATCGAGAACCACGGCGCTGGACCTGCTCCGGCGAGCACCCTGTGGGTCCGCAACGAGCAGAACCTCGGCGCCCACTCCTACCAGGTCGGAATGATCCCCGCGGGCCACGGCAAGTGGGTCGAGGCGGAGGTCTGGCCTCAGGTGAAGGCGGGCGACCTGTTCATGCTCGTCGCCGACTTCACCAAGAAAGTCGTGGAGACCAACGAAAACAACAACAGGTACCGTTTCACCTGGTAAGCCGCTTCCCCAAGCCATTTATGTCGAAAGGCAGAGCGGCACTCCGGCGGCGGGGTGCCGCTTACCGGCGCGGCGGCCTGGGTTATTCCCGCCCCGCCGAACCCGCAGAAAACAGTGCTTTCCGCAGTTGAAGAGGAACTTGAACCCTTTGTCGGCTTCCTGCGACTAACTTCCCGAAGCTCGCAATTCTCGCCGCTTGGCCCCAATCAGGAGGAAAACCCCATGCGATCCACGACCCTGGCCCTGATGGTCGCTCTTGCCGTGAGCTCCGCCGCCCTGGCGACCGCCGAGGATGCTTCGGCCCAGACCCGAATCAAGCCCGGCCAGCAGGTGCAGCCGATCCCGACGCCGGCCCTGAAGAAGAAGGCGCCGCCGGAAGGCAAGCCGGACATCGTCATCACCCAGGCCGAGAAGACCGGCCCCGACACCTTCCGCTTCTTCATCGAGAACCACGGCACCAAGGACTTCATGACCTGCGGCGTGCAGATCGAGA
>JBNKHC010000331.1:0-6748 GCA_050290145.1 Kiloniellaceae bacterium
GTCGCAGCGGTCACGTTGATGTCGTCGATGCCCGCAGAATCGAGCGCCGCGTTGATGAGGTCGCCCAGGACCTGGGCAATGCGCTCGGCCTTGGTGTTGCCGGTCAGGTCGCCGTCGTCGACGCCCAGCAGGGCCTTGTCGGCGAAGTCGTCCTCGAAGGTGATGGTGTAGGAGCTTCCCGGAGTCCCACCCACGGTGACGTCGGTGATGCCGGTCAGGCTTTCGATCGCCGTCTCCAGGTCGGCGGTGGAGATATCGTAGGCCAGGCCGGTGACGGAATCGCCGCCGAAGCTGAGCCCGAAGCTGCCGCCGGAGGCCGTGATGTTGAGGGTCTGGACCTCGTTTTGGGTTGCGCCGTCGCCGGGCGTCGTCTCGACAACCTCGGCCGAGCCGTCGGTGCGCACTTCCTCGACCGCCGCCTTGCGCAGCAGCAGGGGCAGGAGGAAGCCGGTCAGCGGATCGGTCACATCCCCCTCGCCCGCCAGCACGCCGCTCAGGGCGTTGGAGGGGCTGCCGCTGTCCAGGAAGGTGATGGTGTAAACATCGCCGTCCTTGGTGACCGTGACGCCGTCACCCGTCACCGCGGCGTTGATAGCCGCCTCGACATCGGGCGCGGAGGCTCCGTAGTCGATCTCCGCAGTCTGCTCGCCGCCGAAATCGAGCTTGAACACTCCGGAGTCCGCGATGAGGGTCAGCGTCTGCTGGTCGGCGCCCGGACCCGCGGCGATGATTCCCTGCGGCGGCACCTCGACGAAGAGGCGGATGTCGTGCGGCAGGTCGCTGCCGAAGAGCAGCGGGTTGGCATAGGGCGCCGCCAGGGCGTCTACCGGCGAGGTCGTGACGTCGACGGCCAGCTCGCCGCTGGTGGAATCGAAGTACCCCAGGGTGTAGCCGCCGGTCGGCAGCGCCGAGGTCGGATCGAAGTCGTCGCTCAGCGGGTTGAAGAGATCGAAGGAGAAGCCCGGCGGAATGGCAAGGGTGTGCAGGTTCTCGTTGATCGCCGCCTGTACGTCGGCCACCAGGTCTTCGAAGCTCGTATTGCCGGTGGTATCTGACTGCGCCACCGTGACCTCGAAAGGCCCGAAGGTGCTCCTCGAATTGGTCAGGTCCGCGCCATCCGCCTGCAACGTGGCGACATCGGTCTTCGCCAGCGCGTTGTTGAACTCCACGGTATAGAAGTCGCTGCCCAGGTCGTGGCTGACGGTGATGTTGCCGTTCAGGGCGGCAATGGTCTCCAGCGCCGCCTGGACGGTGGCGGCCGAAGGCAGCACCGGGAATCCGCCCAGCGGCTCGGCCGTCACCGTGAGGGGCGTCGAGCTCACGCCCTCATAGGAGAGGGTGAAGCTGCCGCCGTTGGCGTTGATGATGGTGATCTGCTGCACTTCGTTGCCGCCCACGCCGCCGTCGGCATCGGCATCGCTGATGCCGTCTTCGGGGGTGGTGACCGCCACGGCAGGCTGGTCGATGACCTCGAAGGAGAAGACGGCGTCGCCGGTCAGCACACCGTCGTCCAGGGTGCCGACCAGAGCGGAGTCGTCGACCACCAGCGGCGGGACGTCCTCGTTGCCCGGATTCATCACCTCGATATCGAAGGTACCCGGCGCGATTTCCGTCACCGTGACGTCGGCGAAGCCCGGCAGGGTCTCGATGGCTGCCTCCAGGCTGCCCGCCGTCAGGGTCGTCACATCGAGATCGGCGGTCTTCGTCCCCGTTTCGTCCTCGGGATTGTAGTCATCGGGATTGAACAGGAAGATGGTGCCGCTGGTGGCATTGGTGATGGTCAGGCGCTGCACTTCGTTGGCGGAAGGCGAGCCCTCCGTGACCGTCGCCGTGACGGCGCCGGCGCCCGGCTCGAAGAGTCCGGGCTCGATCTGAATCTCTTCGCTGGCTTCGAGGACGATGCCGAAGTCGAAGACCAGGCCCAGCTTTGAGGCGATGGTGAAGTCGCTCGCCGCCTCGATTTCGGCGAAGGCGCCGAGGTCGAAGCCGAAGTCCAGCGGGAAGGTCTTCACCAGGTCGACGTTCTTCGCGGACAGCTGTTCGATGTCCATATTGGCCAGGTCGCCTTCGAAGGTCACCTCGAAAACGCCGTCGACCAGGGCGACGGAGACGTCGTCCGTAGCGGTGTTTGCGGCATCGACCCAGACCGAGTCGATCAGATTCTGCAGGGCGGTCTCGATATCCGCGGCCAGGGTGCCTGAAGAGGCATCGATGTCGGCCGAGAAGCCGAACTCATTGGTCGAATCCGCATTGGGCGGGGTGAAGCCGAGCTTGAAATCGCCGCTCTCGGCATCGACCATGATGGTCTGAATCTCGTTCTGGGAGCCGGTCCCCGGCGTGTCTGTCCCCGCCTCCACCGAGCCGAAGCCGAAGGTCCGCGACAAATCGAACTGCAGCACCGCCTCGGGAGAGCGGTCGATGTTGGCGTCGTCGACGACGAAGGCACCGACGTTCGTATCCGCCTGGCTGCCACCGACCTCGATCACGTAAATGCCGTCGCCGCCGGTGACAGTCACGTCATCCAGGCTGGTCCCGCCCTCGATGGCCGTCTTCAGATCGGCGGCAGTGATGTCGTGGGCAAGACCAGTGATCGCCGGACCGCCGTCGAAGGTCAGGTCGAAGGTGCCGCGGATGGCGTGCTGCAGGTCGATCACGACCTTCTCGTTGTCGCCGCTGCCGCCTTCGACCAGCACGCGCACCGGTGCCGAGACCAGATTGCTGTCGTCGACGCTCAAGGCGCCCACATCGGTGTCGGCGGGTGCGGCGATCTCGATCAGGAAAACGCCGTTACCGCCGGTGACGGTGACGTCAGTCAGGGTGGCGAAATCGCCATCCGTAGAGGTCTCGATCTCGGCTTCCAGTGTCGCCGCGTCGATGTCGTAGGCCAGGCCGGTGATGTTCCCGATCGTGCCGCCGTCGTCGAAGCTGAGATCGAAGGTGCCGCCCTTGGCGTGGCCGAGGCTGAGGGCCAGGAGTTCGTTCTCGCCGCCGCCGCCCTCGGTCAGCACGTTGACCGTGGCGCCGCCGACCGCGAGCTCAGGGCGGTAGATGGCGGTTACCGGAGTGGCGATGAAGCCTCCCACCAAGGTATTGATTGCACTGACGACTTCCTGAATCGAGTCGAAGGTGTAGTCCGGGTCCCCATCGCCGTCGATATCCGGCACCGAGGCGTCGCCGCTCTCGAATAGCGGATCGAGCACCGCCTCCCGCATGGCCGCGCCGTAGTTTAGCAGCTCGCCTAGGGTCTTGCCGGTGTAGGGGATCGGCACGTCGGCCAGTTCCGAGTTGGCGAAAGCCGAGAGGCTGATGATCATCTCCGAGATCATCCCCAGCATCTCGTTGGCCGAGAGCGTGGAGAAGTCGAAGGGGTCGCCGATGGACCCGCTGCTCGTCAGCGTCAGGGGCGTACCGGAGAAGATCGAGTCCGCGAGGCTCAGCTGCAGCTCGGCGCCGGCAAAAGCGGCGATGGAGGAATCGTCCCAGATCCCGTCGGAAGGCCCGGTATCGCCGACCGTGATGAAGAGGTTGGCGGCGAGCAGGTCGTCGGTGTCCAGGTCGGTGAACGAATCTCCGACGTCCACGGTGAAAGGCTTGGCAACGGTATCGACATCGTTGACGTCATCGATATTGCTGGCGTTGCCGAGCTCACTCGCTGTCAGCTTGCCGTCGGAGTTGGGGTCGCCCAGGGCAATGATCATCTCGCCGTCGAAATGGATCGTGCCCGGCGTCGTGGTGCCATCGATCTCCGCGTCGAGGAAGCCGATATCGAGATCCTGGGCGGTGGTGATCGAATAGTTGCCACTGACAGTCAGAGACCAGCTGGCATCGGGTTCGAAATAGGCCTTGGTGCTGCCGTGCCAGGGCGCCACCACCAGCTCCATGCCTGAAGTTGCGAAGCCGCCGGTGATGGTGAAGTCGCCCCCCAGGACGATGCCGTAGAATTCCCCGTCCGGCCCCAGGTCGAGGCCCGTCATGGTGGCCACGGCAGCGATCAGGTCGAAGCCGAGAGTCGCTTCCAAGTGGTTGGAATCGCTTGTATCTCTCTGATAACCCTGGCTGATGATGGTGACATCGACATCGACGTTGTCGACGGTCGTCATCCCCGCCAACTGGTCGATGAAGTCCTGCAGGGAGATATCGCTCTGGGTCGCCGCGGTGACGCGTGCATCAAGCTCGTCGATCGCCTCGACGAGGCCGGAAAGGTCACGCAGGTGCGGCAGGAAGCCGTCGTCATTCTGGCCGTCACTCAGGACGGGGATCTTGTTGGTCAGCTCCTTGATCTCGACCAGCAGGTTCTGGCGCAACGTCGTCAGGCCGGCAAAGGCGCCGCTGATCGCCACGCCCAGGCCGGCCGCGTCCAGCAGCAGGTCAACCGCCTCGGCCTGCTGGCTTTCGGTGGTCGACTGGGTAAGCGTATCCACCCCGTTGCCGGTGATGACGCTGCGGTCTGCATTCATGGTCAGCGCCGCGCTGTGCGCAGTGAAATCGAGCACATCGAAGCCGGCGAAGCCCGCGCCGTTGAGCACGTCGGCGCCAAAGCTGTCGTCCAGCACATAGGTGTCGTTGTCGGCGCCGCCCTGGTAGGTATCGTTGCCCGTCCCGCCGATCAGGGTATCGTCGCCGCCCTGGCCGAACTGCACGGTGTTGCCGCTGTAGCCTGACGCGTCGATGGTGTTGGCGCCGGCGCCACCGGTCATCTCCACCTGCGAGGTGCCGGAGAGGGCGAAGGCCGTGGTGTCGACGGTCAGGGTGGCGTTGGTCGAATCACCGCTCAGCGTGAAGTCCGCGTCGGCCGTCACCTTCACCGTGGAGGCATCGATGGTGATGGTGCCGCCGAAGGTCGAGAAATCGCCCAGCGTGATGTCATCGGCATCGGTGATCGAGACGCTGTTGACCGAGGTGTCGTCGCTGTCGACGGCGCTCACCACGCCTTCGAAGTCGTTGCCGAGGTTCTCCAGCGTGACGTCGCCCGACGCGGTGGTGAAGGTCGCGGTGCCGCCGACGACGAGGGAGCTGGTGCCGGTCTGCGCGATGTTGCCTTCGGCGGTGACGACGAGATTGTCGGCGGTCACAGAGGCGAGCGTGATACCGCCTGCGTCCGTGGTCTCCAGCGTGACGTCACCGTCGGGGTCGGCCGGCGTTGCCAGGCTCAGGGTATTGAGGTTGGCCAGGCTCATCGAGGCAGCGCTGAAGATCAGGTCTGCGCCCTCGGAGAAAACCGTGTCTGTCGTGTCGGTGAAGGTGATATCGCCGTTGCCGTCAGCGTCGAAGTCGGCGGTCAGGGTCAGCGAGGTCGCCCCGTCGGCCAGCCGCAACTCGTCAGAGGCCAGGGCGGCAAAGATGATGTTGCGGTCGGCCTGGATGACGATGGCACCGGTCAAGGCCTCAAGCGTCGACTGCAGGATCGTCACGTCGGTGGGCGCGGTCGCATCGCTATCGTTGATGATCCCGTCGCCGCTGATCATGGTGTCGTCGCCGCCGACACCGTCGATCGTGACGTCGCGCGGGTCGAGCAGCAGAGTGCCGAAACGGCCGCTGTCGGCGCCGAGGTCGGCGCCGCCGCGGAAATGCAGCTTTTCCTTGCCGGAGACTTCGGCAAAGCCGCCGTCGCCGGCACCGGCGCCGCGCGCCAGGATATCGCCGCCGAAACCGGTGTAGCCCTCGGCCCAGATGACCACCTTGCCGCCGCTGCCTTCGCTGGTGGCGCTGGCGTCGATCAGGGCGCCGTAGTCGACGTAGACGTTCTCGGCCTTGGAGAAGTTGCCAGAGCCCTGCACGTCGCCACCGATCAGCACCGTGCCGCCGCCCGCCTCGCCCGAGGCGCCGATATAGCTGTCACCGGACAGAGTGATGGTGTCGGCCAGAAGGCGCAGATCGCCGCCGGTCTCCCCCGCAGCCTGGCCGGAGAGATCCAGGCTGCCGCCGAAGTTCAGCGCGGCCCCGGCGTCGCTCGCCTGGATGGAGAGGCTGTCCCCGCCGTCTTCGACGGAGATCGCCGTGCCGCCGCCGGGAAGCAGGGAGAATCCGCCGCCGTCACCGCGGACGTCGACCGTCTCGCTTCCCGCCACCTCGTAGCTCTTCTGGGCCGCGATAAGCCTGTCGGCCAGACCTTCCAGGTCCTCGAAAGCGATCTCGAGATCGCCGGCCTGACTTTCAAGATCGATGGTCCCGTCATCCTGGTCGAGGAAGAGGGACATGCTCTCGAAATCGCCGATGATCGTCAGACTGTCGTTGCCGCCGCCGGCGTCGAAGTGGATGCCGCTGGGCAGAGTGAGGGCGTCGCCCAGATCGAGCGTGAGATGATCATCGCCTTCCGAGCCGATGATGTTGATCTGGCTGGTTTCGTCGATCTGCTGCGAGGCAACGATCATCCCCGAGCGGTTGTCGAAGAGGTCAAAGCTGCTGGTCGCCTCATTGAGGCTCAGGGTGTAGTCGTCGCTGCCATCGGGGGACAGGGCGACGGTGAAGGGCATGGCGTCGGCGGAGAGCAGAAGCCGCGGCTCCAGCGGCTCGTAGTGGACCTTGCGCGGCCGGCCGGGGGCGCGCCTGGTCGCGAGGGCCCTCGGCGCAGTGCCCGACAGCAGCGTCTTGCGCTTGGCCGCCGGCGCCTGCCACAGGATGCTGCCGGAAGTGCCGGATTCAGCCTGCTCGTGCTTGGAGCGCGTGGCTCCGGGCTGCTTCGAACCACCGAAGGGATGTGACATCGCCCCTCTCCCCCTGACCAGCGGCACCATTACCGGCGGTCGGC
>JBNKHC010000332.1:0-7798 GCA_050290145.1 Kiloniellaceae bacterium
CATGATGCGCGGGGGAATGTGCTTCACCAGAACCTGGTTGTCGTCCTCCAGGATGAAGATCCTTTCCAGCAGATTTTCCAGCTCCCGCACGTTGCCCGGCCAGCGGTGGCGGCGGAACACCTCCTCGACCGCCGGCTCCCAGCCCTTGACTTCACGTCCGTAACGGCTGTTGAGCTTGCGGATGAAATGGGATGTCAGCACCAGGCAGTCGTCGCCGCGCTCGCGCAGCGGCGGAATGTTGATGGCTGCGACCTGCAAGCGGTAGTAGAGGTCGTCGCGGAAGCGTCCCTCCTGGACGTCGCGGTAGAGGATCTGGTTCGTCGCGCCGACGAAGCGGACGTCGACCTCGACGTCGCGCACTCCGCCGATCGGTCGGAAATGCTGGTCATCCAACAGGGTAAGCAGCTTGGCCTGGACTACGTGGTCCAGCTCTCGCAGCTCGTCGAGGAAGACCGTACCACCGTCCGCCGCTTCGATCAGACCCGTTTTGCGTGCCAGCGCGCCGGTAAAGGCACCTTTTTCGTGGCCGAACAGCTCGGATTCCACCAGGTTCTCGGGGATTGCCGAACAGTTGATGTCGATGAAGCGCTTGCGCGCCCGCGGCGACTGCTCGTGCAGCATGCGGGCGACAAGGCCTTTGCCCGTGCCGGTTTCGCCATAGACAAGCACTGCGCGGGCCGGGCTCTCGGCAACCCGCTTGATCAAGCGGCGGAGGTCTTGGATCTCTTGCGATTCGCCGACCAGTTCTCCGGTATAGGCCACCGTCTTGCTCGCAGCTTCAGTCTATCGTGTAGCGCACCCAGTCGGTTTCGCAGGGATTGCCGGGGCAAAAGTACATCAGCCGCGCGTTGCAGGCAAAGATCGCGCCGGAGAGGGTGCGCGAGTCCCCGCCCTCCGGATGGCGGCACAGTCCAGAGATGCCGTTGCCGTCGTGGGACGCCATGATCCGGCGCAGCGCCATCAGGCTTTTCTGGCCGGTCTCCAGCACCCGGTGAAGTGTCCTCAGGCGGCCCCGGGAATCGCTGCTCGAATTGGCTTTGTCCGGGGCGCCGGCGACCGATCCAGGGCCGAAGTGGTTGGTTCGCGCGTTCCAGCCCGCCGTGCCGCCCTGTTTCGCTACCTTGCGATGGCCCAGATCAACGGCGGCCAGGTCACCGCCGGCATCGGCCAGCACCAGGGAACCGCCACCGGCGTGCGTCAGCGTGTCGATGTCCTCCAGTGCCTCGGCGACGCTGGCGTGGCGGGCGAGCAGGCGGGTCATGAGGAAGTAGCGCAGCCAGCCGGTACCGTGGTCGGTGGTGGCAATCGCCGTGTCGGCCAGCGCCAGGCCGTCCGAATTGATCCCGCTGGAGTAGGCGCCGGGGGCCCCCAGGCTACCGACGCAGAGGACCTTGCGCCCCTTTGGCCAGGCGGGATCGGCATGCAGGAAGACGCGCTGCAGGCCGGCATGCTCGCCGCGGAAGTCGCGGTTCTTGCCAACGGCAGGCCCCTCGTCAGAAGCTGCAAGCGCCCAGGCGCTGCAACCATCCTGTGCGGCGTCGCGTAGTGTCGTATCGGCAAGGGCCAGATCGGCGACAATGCCCAGGTGAAGGAAATCGAAGAGGTCGCGCGGGTCGAGCGCGAAGCCTTCGGCGATGCCGAGCATCTCGGCGAACTCATCGCCGCAATTCGCCGTGGCGAAGTCCCACTGCCGGGAGAGGTAGGCGCGGATATCTTCCCGGCGCAGCTGGTCTTGGCGCTCGGCCAGGCGCCGGGTTATGGCCTGAACCACCGGTCCGACGACCTCGGTGCCGGTCTGGGCACGCCCGCGTTCCAGCGCGCTGCCAGTCAGCACCAAGGGTCTGCGGAAGGGCATGTCGTTCATGGCGCTGACTCCGCGGCGACCGCATCGCTGTCGATCAGGTGGCAGGCGGCGCTATGGCCCGGGCCGACCTTGCGGCGCTGCGGCGCCTCGCGCCGGCAGACATCGGTGGCGTAGGGGCAGCGGGTGTGGAACTTGCAGCCCGCCGGCGGATCGATCGGCGACGGCAGGTCGCCGGTCAGGCGGATGCGTTCGTGCCCGCCCGCCGCGTGTTCCACGCGAGGCACCGCCGAAAGCAGCGCCTGGGTGTAGGGATGGCGCGGCTGCTCGAGGATGGCCTGGGTCGGTCCCTGCTCGACCACCTCGCCCAGGTACATCACCGCGACGCGGTCGCTCACATACCCGATGACCGAGATGTCATGGGAGATGAAGAGATAGGTAAGGCCCAGCTCACGCTTCAGTTCGTCCAGCAGCGCGATGATCTGCGCCTGGATGGAGACGTCGAGGGCAGAAACCGGCTCGTCGCAGACGATGAATTCCGGATTGAGGATCAGCGCCCGGGCGATGCCGATGCGTTGGCGCTGGCCGCCGGAAAACTGGTGCGGATAGCGGTTCATGTGGTGGGCCTTGAGCCCGACATTCTCCAGCATCGCGGCAACCCGCTCGGCGATCTCGGCGCCTTTGACCAGCCCATGCACCTTGAGCGGCTGGCCGACGATCTCGCGCACGGTCTTGCGCGGGTTCAGCGAGGCATAGGGGTCCTGGAAGATGATCTGCATCTTGCGGCGCAAGGCCTTCATGGCCGTCTCATCGAGCGCCGTCACGTCCTTGCCGTCGAACAGGACCTTGCCGCTGGTCGGCTCGTGCAGACGCAGCAGGGTGCGCCCCAGGGTACTCTTGCCGCAGCCGCTCTCGCCGATCAGTCCCAGGGTCTCGCCGCGGCGGATCGCCAGGTTGACGCCGTTGGCCGCCTGCACCAGCGTTCCCGGGTTGCCAGTGATCCGGCCCCACAGCCCGCGCCGGGAATCGTAGTGCTTGACCAGGTTCCTGGTTTCGACCAGCGCGGTCATGCCGCCGCTCCCTCGCCGGCTGCAGGCCCGAGGGCGGGACTGATGCAGCGCACCTGGCGGCCGCCGGGAAAGGCCCGCATGGGGATTTGCGCCGAGCAGGCCGGCACGGCCTGGCTGCAGCGGTCGAGGAAGCGGCACTGCGGCGGCAGGTTGATCAGCTCCGGCACCGTACCTTGAATCGGCCTGATGCGCTCAGCGAGATTCGATAGCCGCGGGATCGATCCCAGGAGGCCCTGGGTATAGGGGTGCAGCGGAGAGTCGATCACGCTGCGCGTCGGCCCGCTCTCGACCACCTGACCGGCGTACATCACCGCCACGCGGTCGCAGTATTCGGCCACCACGCCCAAGTCGTGGGTGATCATGACCACGCTCATGCCGAGCTTCTTGCGGATGTCGGCGATCAGCTCCAGCACCTGCGCCTGGATGGTGACGTCGAGGGCCGTGGTCGGCTCGTCGGCGATCAGCAGCCGGGGCCGGCAGGCGAGGGCGATGGCGATCATGATGCGCTGGCGCATGCCGCCGGAGAACTGGTGCGGATAGTCGTCGAGGCGCCGCTCTGCCGAAGGAATGCCGACCAGGCGCATCATCTCCAGCGCTTTCTCGCGCGCCTGGCGGGCCTTGGCCCGCCGCGTCCCGCTCAGGCTGTCGTCGTGTGCCAGCAGCACCTCGGTGATCTGGTCGGCGACGGTGTAGGCCGGATTGAGAGCCGTCAGCGCATCCTGCATGGTCATGGCGATGTCCTTGCCGCGCAGGCGCCGATATTCGGCGGGGTCGAGGCCGACCAGCTCGCGCCCCTGAAAGCGGATGGAGCCGGCGGCGATGCGCCCCGGATGCTTGATCAGGCCCATCACGCTGGCGAAGGTCACGCTCTTGCCGGAGCCGCTTTCGCCGACCACGCCGAGGCATTCGCCAGCGGCAACCTCCAGGCTGACGCCGTCGACGGCGGTGACCAGACCGTCGCGGGTCTGGAAGCAGGTCTTGAGGTCTCGGACCTCGAGGATCGCTGTCTCGGATGCCGTGTCAGTCATGGAACTTCGGGTCGAAGGCGTCGCGCAGCCCCTGGCTGACGACATTGATGGAAAGGACCAGCAGCAGGATCGCCACGCCGGGGAAGGTGCTGACCCACCAGGCGTCCAGCATGAAGGAACGGCCGTCGGCGACCATCGAGCCCCAGGAGGCGGTCGGCGGTTGCACGCCGAGACCGAGGAAGGAGAGGCTGGCTTCCAGGATGATCACGTGGGCCATGCGCACTGTGGAGACGACCACCACCGGCGAGAGGATGTTGGGCAGGATCTCGCGCAGCATGATGTAGCGCCGCGATCCACCCATGGCCCGTGCCGCCTCGACGTACTCGATCTCGCGGGCGGCCAGGGTCTCGCCGCGCACCACGCGGCAGGGGATGACCCATTCCTTGTAGGCCAGCGCCAGGATGATGTTCTGCAAGCCCGGTCCGGTCATGGCGATCAGCGCGATGGCGAAGATCAGGTAGGGAAAGCCGAGCAGGATGTCCACCAGCCGCGAGATCAGGATGTCGGTCCAGCCGCGCAGATAGCCGGCGGCGAGCCCGGCCAGGATTCCGATCGTCGTGGCGACCAGAATGACCGAGGCGCCGATGAAGATCGAGACGCGCGCGCCGTAGATGATCCGCGAGAGGATGTCACGGCCAAGGGCGTCGCAGCCGAGCAGATAGGCCCATTCGCCTCCTTCCATCCAGGCCGGCGGCTGCAGGCGGCGGAAGAGGTCGGTCTCGTTGGGGTCGTGCGGCGCGAAGAGCGGCGCGGCAATGGCCATGAAGATGAAGGCGAAGACCATGGCGGCGGAGGCGAGCGACAGCTTGCTGCCGGCGAAGAGCCGCATGTTGCGCGCGAAGAGGGACTCCGTCGGCGCTACGGAGAGTTCGCTGTCGCTGCGGGCGGTGACGTCGGCCATTTAGAGGCGAACCCTCGGGTTGAGCACGGTGTAGAGAATGTCGGCGATGAAATTCAGCAGCACATAGGTCACGGCGTAGATCAGCACCGCCGCCTGAATCAGCGGGTAGTTGCGCACGAAGATGCTTTCCACCACGAGACGGCCGAGACCCGGCCAGCCGAAGACCGTCTCCACCACCATGTTTCCGCCCAGCAGGGAACCCGTCTCGATGGCGGCCACCGTCACCGTGGGGATCAGGGCGTTCTTCAGGGCGTGCTTGACCAGCACCTTGTGGCGGGTGAGTCCCTTGGCCTCGGCGAAGGTGATGTAGTCCTGCCTCAGCACCTCGAGCATCGAGGTACGCGTCACCCGCATGAGGATGGAGGCCATGGGCAGGCCCAGGGTGATCGCCGGCAGGATGATGTGGGCCAGCGCGTCGCGGAAAGCGTCGAAGCGCCCGTGCAGCAGGGTGTCGATGAGCAACAGATGGGTGATCGGCGGCACTTCCGAGGTGAAACCGGCGCGCCCGGAGACCGGCAGGATGTTGAGGTGCACGGCAAAGAGCATCAGCAGCAGGATGCCGAACCAGAATCCGGGCAGCGAAACGCCGAACAGGGAAGAGACGGTGGCCAGGCGGTCGAGCAGACTGTTCTTCTTCACTGCGGCGAGCACGCCGAGCGGGATGGACACGGCCAGCGCGAAGAGCAGCGCGGCCAGGCTGAGCTCGATGGTCGCCGGCAGGCGCGAGGCGATAACCTCCATCACCGGCTGGCGGTGATAGAAGCTGAGGCCGAAGTTGCCGGTGACGGCATTGCCGATGAACTTGAGGAAGCGTTCGTGGGCCGGCAGGTCGAGGCCCATGTCATGGCGCAGCGCCTGCTCCTGCTCCTCGGTGACATGCTGGTTGCCCAGCATGATATCCACCGGGTCGCCGGGGGTCAGCGCCATCATGATGAAGACGATGGCGCTGACGCCCAACAGTACGGGAACGAGTTGAACCAGCCGTTCGAGTAGTTTTCCCAGCTTCATGGTTTCCGCGTCCCCTCCCGGCGGCCTGCTGCGGGCCTACTTCAGGCAGGCGTCGTGCAGGTTGATGCGGCTGTCGGCGCTGGGCTGCCAGCCCGTCAGTTTGTCCGAGACGCCATAGAGGTCCTTGGCCACCCAGAGGTAGACCATCGGCAGGTCCTTGTTCACGATGGCCTCGGCCTTTGCGTAGAGTTCGGCCCGCTTGGCACGGTCGGTTTCGGTGTTGGCCGCCTCGAGCAGGGAGTCGACTTCCGGGTTGGAATAGCCCGAGGAGTTGCCGCGCGCCGCCGTCATGTGCGTCGGCACGAAGATGCCGACGGGATCCAGCGAACCGTTGCCCCAGGAGGTCAGCCACATCTGGCCGTCGATGGGCTCGCCCTTCGTGCGGTAGCGGCTGGTCAGCTGCGAGGACTCGCCGACAGCCACCTTGGTGCGGATGCCCGCCTTGGTGAGCAGCGAAGCGATGGCCTCCGCGGTCTCCTTGTTGGCGCCGTCGACGTCGAGGGTGACGTCAAGGCCGTCGGCATAGCCCGCCTCGGCCAGCAGCGCCTTGGCCTTGTCCAGGTCGTAGCTGTAGGCCGGCAGGTTCTCGTTCTTGCCGAAGGCATCCGGGCTCAGGATGCCGTCGATCAGCGTGGCGTTGCCATCGAGGATCTTGTCGACGATGAGCCCGCGGTCCAGGGCGTAGGCGACGGCATGGCGCACCCGCAGATCGTCGAAGGGCGGCTTCTGGTTGTTGAGCGCGATATAGGTGGAGCGGGTGCCGTTCACCGCCATGACGTGGGTGCCGGGGTTGTTTTCCACCTGCTTTACGGTGTGGGTCGGCAGGCCGTTGATGATGTGAACGTCGCCGGCGAGCAGAGCGGCGACCCGCGAGGCGTTCTCCGGAATGACCTTGAAGATCACCCGGTCCACGCAGGCCTTGCCCACCGGGGCGATGTCACTGGCGCCGCCGTAGTAGTTGTCATTGCGCTCCATGATCACGGAATCGCCCCGGCGCCATTCGACAAGCTTGAAGGGGCCGGTGCCATCCACGTCGCTGGCCATGCCGTCGGTGCCGACCTTCTCCACATGGGCCTTGGAGACGACTTCCTGGAAGGGCAACATGGCCGGCAGGATCGGCCAGGGTTCCTCGAGGATCATGTGCACGGTGTGGTCGTCGATGACCTTGATCTCCTTCAGCGGACCGAGCAGGCTCTTGCGCGGGCTGGTCTGCCCGTCCATCGCATTTTCCTGAGTCAGTCGGTCGAAGGTGAACTTCACGTCCTCGGCGGTCATCGGGCTGCCGTCGTGGAAGGTCACGCCCTGGCGCAGCTTGAACTCGTAGGTGGTCGGATCGAGCGCGGTCCAGGATTCGGCCAGCTCGGGCACCACGTTCATGGCCGAGTCGCGGGTCAGCAGACCGTCATGCATGTTGCGGATGATGGTTTCGGTTTCCCGATTGCGGTGGTTGGCCGGATCGAGGGTCAGCGCGTCGGCAGTGAAGCCGACCCGCAGTTCCGCTGCATTCGTTGTGGACATTGGCAGCGCGACCATCGCCGCGGCACCTAATGCAATCCATTTTGCTTTCATGAGACAGCCTCCTCAGCTTCAGTTTTGTTTTTCGCCGCCGGTAGTGTTCTTGTTCTTGCCGGCGGCCCAGCGCGCTCACTGTCCCCATGCGTGCAACTACTATGCCACGCTCGGCAGACGATTTATATCCGCCTGATTTTTAGGTACTATTTCGAGTTCTGTCTGTCTCGGCCGATCTGAATAGGACCCTCTTTCCAAGGGCGGGCGCAGATTTAACGCGGCCTTGCGCGAATTTCACGCTGCCGGAACGCGCGCATAAAGAGCAATTGCCTGGTTCCTGCAAGCTTGTCGGCTATCACGGCAACCCACGTCCTGCGGCCCCGCGGAATGTCCGCTTGTGGCACAAAACCGACATAGGCCAAGAGCGGTTGGAATGTCGTCTCTTGTTGCTGAGCGGACGATTTGCTCGGCAAGAGTTCCT
>JBNKHC010000333.1:0-3714 GCA_050290145.1 Kiloniellaceae bacterium
CGCTGGGGCCACGACTGGATCATGCTGCCCAACCCCAGCTACGGCTCCTGGGAAGGCGCCTCCTTCGGCTTCAACTGGGGCGCCCCGGCCGAAGAAAAGCGCCAGATGAAGTTCGACAAGATGGACGACTGGAAGCCGGCGAACTAGGGCCGACAGCCACATCCCGGCGGCCAGACAAGAACAAGGTCCCCGCACCGGCGCGTCAAAAGCATAGGTTGCGACTTAAAACTTATGGTTTGATGGACCGGTGTGGGGTCGTTGCTTAAGCTCTCCTTGCGATAAGGAGAAGAGTTGGATGCTGCGACGCCTGTCTACGATCATGGCTGCCGATGTCGTCGGCTATTCGGCAAAGATGGGTCAGTCCGAGGCTGAGACTCTTCATCAGCTCTCGGACCTGGCGGAGCTGATCGAACGCCATGTCTCAAGAGGCGGCGGACGGATCTTCGCCCGCGCCGCCGACGGTTTCCTCGCCGAGTTCCAAAGCCCCGTCTCATCGGTCCAGGCCGCCTATCAGATCCAGCGGGACCTGAAGACCTCCACCGAAAACCAGGCTGACGGCCTGGAGCTGCGCATCGGTATCCACCTCGCCGACGTGGTCATCGAGGGTGACAACCTTCTTGGCGACGGCGTGAACATCGCCGCGCGGATCGAGGGCATTGCCGAGCCGGGCAGCGTGTTCGTCTCCCAGGCCGTCTTCGAGCAGGTCAAGCGCACGGCGCAGCTTTCTTTCGAAGACCTCGGCGAGCGCTGGCTCAAGAACATCTCCGAGCCGGTCCGGATTCTGAAGGTGGCCGGCGAGCTGGGGAATCACAGCTATGTCACCGGCAACCCGGATTCCGTGACCCCGAAGGACGTGCAGGAAATCCACCCCTACTCGATTGCGGTTCTCCCCTTCGCAAACTTCAGTGACGACCCGGAGCAGGAGTACTTCTCGGACGGCTTCACCGAGGATCTGATCACTGACCTGGCCCGCTTCAGAGACATTCTTGTGGTCTCGCGCAACGCGAGCTTCGCCTACAAGGGCCGCAACATCGATATCCGCAAAGTCGGCCGCGAACTCGGCGTCGCCTACTGCCTGGAGGGCAGCGTGCGCAAGATGGGAACGCGGATCCGCATCACCGGCCAGCTGATCGACACCCGCAGCGGAGACCACATCTGGGCGGAGAAGTACGACTGCACGATCGATGACCTCTTTGACGTTCAGGACGACCTGACGGCGGCAATCGTGGCGAAGGTCGCGGCCAGGCTGGAACGCCAGGTCCACGCGGCTGCCAAGAAGAAGAAGCCGGCCGACATGCTGGCCTATGACTGCCTGCTGCGCGGGCTGGAATATCACCGTCTTGGGGGCGTCACCCAGGAATCCGCCGAACGCGCGCTGGAGTGGTTCGACAAGGCGGTCGCGAAGGACCCGCAGTTCGCCAAGGCCTATGCATGGAAATCCTGCGCCACCGCAACGCTCGCCCGCGAATGGACGCGGGAGAACGTCCTGGACGAGGCGCTGGACCTGGCCCGCCACGCCGTCGAGCTGGACGATCAGGAACCGGAATGTCATCGCATTCTGGGCTCCATCAACCTCTATCTGCGCGACTACGCCAAGGCCGAGTACCACTTCCGCCGGGCGCTCGAGCTGAACCCCAATCATGCCTTCGTGGTCGGACGCATCGGTGAGCTCTATAACTTCCTCGGCGACGGCCGGAAGGCACTGGACTACCAGAAGCGGGCGGTCGAGCTCGACCCCCTGCTGCCCTCCTACTGCAGAGAGCTGGAGGCGGCGGCGCACTACGTGCTCGGCGACTACCAGGAGACGGCGAAGGTGGTCAGCCAGCTGCCGCGGGCCTCGCGCCGCGCGGCGGCCTACCGGGTTGCCGCCCTGGCACATGCCGGCGATGCCCCGGAGCTGGAGGCCGCGGTCCGGGAGTTGAAGGCGATCGACCCGAACTTCACGATCGAGGCGTTCCTCGCCGCCGAATCCTACAAGGACCCCGAGATCCCCGCGCGCCTGCGCGAGGACTTGAGCCGCGCGGGGCTCACCGCGACATAGTTCGCCAGCAGGGTTCCGGGCGGCCGCTTCGTGGAAAGCACAAGGCCCTGGCGCCGTCGCACCAAGGCCTTGATTGCATTGGTAGCGGGGGAGGGACTTGAACCCCCGACACGCGGACGGTGAATCGACGTGGACGGTTCTTCAAGCGTCGAGCCGCCTTGCACTTCAGTCCGCGTGGCCGCCTTCCACATGGGCGGCCTGCCCCTTGATCGCCTGATGCAGCCCTTCGGCGTAGAGCACGAAGCCAAGCTCCGCCTCCACCCTCTCGCGGGCCGCTGCCACCTTGTCATGACTCTCCGGTTCCCGCGGCAGGGCCGATGCTGCCAGGCTCTCTTGGAGCCGCTCCGAGACCTGGCGCGCAGTAGCGCCTGTAAGCAGTTCCACCAGAGTGTCGGCATTGCCGCTCTCAAGCGCCTGCTCCGCCGCCGGAATCACCGGGCCGAAGTCCTGACCGGCCGGCTTCAGTCCGGTGTAAGGCGCACCCTCGCCCTGTCTGTGCAGGCGCACCACGGTTTCCTGGAAATAGCGGTCGGCGAGGTGCCGGGCTTCGGCGTCCTTGGCGCGAACCCTGCGGGCTTCCTCGAAGGCGGCGATGACTTCGCTTTCGGCAGCGGCCGAGACATAGGGCAGCACGGCGTTTACGTTGCCCGACTGCAATGCCCTGACCGCGGTACTGGCCACGGGGCCGTCCACGGTGTCGCAGTGGGCCTGGGCGCTGAGCGGCATCAGCAACAGCCCCCCAAGCAGTGCCGAAGCAAGCAATTTCCTCTTCATGATCTCTCTCCATGCGGCTGTGGTCTTGAAGCAGTTCATGCGCGACAATGGCGCGACGGAGGCCCACCGTCTGCGACCTAAGTCGCACAGCCTGCGATTCTTCAGCCTTCGGAGTTCCGGGATGCTGGTCGAGAGTCTTTCGCAAGTGCCGTATTTCAGCGGTTGCGACGATGCCGCCCTTGCCGAGGTTGCCGCCATCGCACAGCTTCGCACTGTCCGGGCCGGCGAGCACATAGTCACCGAGGGCGAGACCTGCCGCGGCCTCTATGTCGTGATCGAAGGCCGGGCGAAGGTGGTGAAGGTGTCGGCCGAGGGGCGCGAGCAGGTTCTCCTGATCCTCGGCCCCGGGCGCACCTTCAACGATGTGCCGGTGTTCGACGGCGGCACCAATCCAGGCAACGTCGAGGCCCTCGAGGAGGGTACCGTCGCCCTCGTCCCGGGCGCAGCGATGCACAGGCTGATGGAACGCTATCCGATCATCGCCGCCTCCGCACTGCGGGTGCTCGCATCACGCCTGCGAACCATGACTCTGATGGTGGAAAGCCTGGCGTTCCGGGATGTCACGGCCCGCGTCGCCGGCCTGATCCGCGCCTGCGCGTCCGGGGAACAGCCTGTGGTGGAAGGCGTTCCGCACGCCTGCGCACACATCACCCAGCAGGAACTGGCCGCGCTCACCGGAAGCGTGCGGGAAGTCGTGCAGCGCGCCCTCAAGACCCTGGAAAGCGCCGGCGCCATCCGCCTCGGGCGGGCCCGCATCGACGTGCTCAACCCCGATGTCCTGGAGGACTGGGCCGCCGGCAAAACCTGATGCCGAACGGTGGCATCCGGCCCGACCGCCGCCAACGGACCGCCGGCCGCCTGCCCGCCCCCCAGACACGAAACAAGGCCCTGGCGCCGTC
>JBNKHC010000334.1:0-6082 GCA_050290145.1 Kiloniellaceae bacterium
GTGTCGTTCGGGCCTATTTCGGTGCCCGTTTTGTAAGGCCCAGCTTGGCGCGGACCTCTTCGGGGCCCAGGACGCGTGCGCCCAGGTTCTCGATGATGGTGACGGCCCGCTCGACGAGCTGCGCATTGGTGGCCAGCACGCCCTTCTCCAGCCAGAGATTGTCCTCCAGGCCGACGCGCACGTTGCCACCGCCCAGGACGGCTGCGGCGACGTAGGGCATCTGGTAGCGGCCGAGGGAGAAGGCCGACCAGGTCCAGTTCGGCGGGATATTGTTGATCATCGCCAGAAGGGTGTTGAGGTCGTTGGGCGCGCCCCAGGGCACGCCCATGCAGAGCTGTACCAGCGGGTCGTCCTTGAGGACGCCTTCCCTGACCAGTTCCTTGGCGAACCAGAGGTGACCCGTGTCGAAGGCCTCGATCTCCGGCTTGACGCCCAGTTCGGTCATCATCGAGCCCATGGCGCGCAGCATGCCGGGCGTGTTGGTCATCACATAGTCGGCCTCGGCGAAGTTCATGGTGCCGCAGTCCAGGGTGGTGATTTCCGGCAGGCACTGGCGCACGTGTTCCATGCGTTCGCTGGCGCCCGCCATGTCCGTCCCCGCGCGGTTCAGCGGCAGCGGCGCTTCGGCGGAGCCGAAGACCAGGTCGCCGCCCATGCCCGCGGTCAAGTTCAGCACCACGTCGACCTCGGCGTCGCGGATGCGCTCGGTCACCTCGCGATAGAGATGGACGTCCCGCCGCGGTGCGCCCGTTTCAGGGTCGCGGACGTGGCAGTGGACGATCGCGGCCCCCGCCTTGGCCGCATCGATGGCGCTCTCGGCGATCTGCTGCGGCGAGCGCGGGACGTGCGGGCTGCGGTCCTGGGTCCCGCCCGATCCGGTGACGGCGCAGGTGATGAAGACGTCGCGGCTGGGCTGCAGCGTCATGGGGGATCCTCCCTGTTGAACCGGGCCTGTTGATCCGGGGGATGATGACGCCCTTGCAGTTTTACGATTGACGATTTACGAAGAAAGCTTGATGAAAAGCGAAACCTCCCTCTTCGCGCCCGCCGACGCCTCGGTCGACAAGCCGCTGGCGGTGACGCTGCTGCTGCTGCCCGACTCCTCGATGATGTCGCTGGCCTCGACCCTCGATCCGCTGCGGGCGGCCAACCGGGTGGCGCGCCGGCCGCTGTTCTCCTGGCGCATCGTCACGCCCGACGGAGCGCCCGCCACGCTGACCTGCGGCGTGCCGGTCCCGGCCGAGGGGCGGCTGGAGCGCGACCTGGAGGGCGATGCCCTGATCGTCGTGGCCGGTTTCAACCAGGAGCGCCATGTGGACAAGGACGCCCTGGCCCGGCTGCGCGCGGCGGCGCGCCGCTTCCGCGCCCTGGGCGGCGTCGAGGCGGGGACCTGGCTGCTGGCCCGCGCCGGCCTCCTGGACGGCCACGCGGCGACCACCCACTGGGAGGACCTGGAGGATTTCGCCGCGCGCTTTCCGGAAGTGAACCTCGTTCCCGACCGCTTCGTCGTCGACGGGCGCGTCTTCACCGCCGGCGGCGCCTCGCCCAGCTTCGACCTCATGCTGCACCTGATCCGCCGGCGCTTCGGCTATCCCCTGGCGCTCGAGGTCGCGAGCGTCTTCATCTACGACGAGGCCCACGCCGCCACCGACGCCCAGCCGCTGATCTCCCTGGGGCGCCTGGCCGGTCACGAGCCGCGGATCGCCGCGGCCATCCGCCTCATGGAGCAGCACCTCGACGGCCCGCTGACCACCGCGGCCATCGCCCGGCGCCTCAAGATCTCCGTGCGCACCCTGGAGCAGCTCTTCAAGCAGGCGCTCGGCATGGGGCCGGGCAGCTACTACCTGCGCCTGCGCCTGCAGGCGGCCCGCCGCCTGCTGCTCGACACCCGGCTTTCCATGCAGGTCATTGCCGTGCGCTGCGGCTTCGGTTCGCACTCGGCTTTCTCGCGGATCTTCCGCCAGCACTTCGCCATGAGCCCCAGCGCCTACCGCCGGGCCAACGCGAGTTAGTCCGCCGCGCTCTCGACGGGCGGGGGCGCGCCGCTCTCCGGCTTCTTCTTTTTCCTGCGGCTGCTCAGCTCGGCGAGGCGCTGCATGACCACGTAGAAGGCCGGCGTGAAGCAGAGCGACATGATAGTCGCGGCCAGCATGCCGCCGACCACCGCCGTGCCGATGGCCTGGCGGCTGGCCGCGCCGGCGCCGGCGGCCACCACCAGCGGCATGAAGCCGGCGATGGAGGAGATCGCGGTCATGAGGATGGGTCGGAAGCGCAAGCGGGCCGCGGAGACCGCGGCCTCGGTGATCGACTTGCCGGCCTCGTGCTCGGCCTTGGCGAACTCGACGATCAGGATGGCGTTCTTGCTGGCCAAGCCGATCAGCAGCACGATGCCGATCTGAGTATAGACGTTGTTGTCGAACTGGCGGGCCAGCAGGGCGGCGATGGTGCCCAGCAGGGCCAGCGGCACCACCAGGATGACGGCTGCCGGCATGGCCCAGCTCTCGTACTGGGCGGCCAGCACCAGGAAGACCAGCAGGATCGCCAGGGCGAAAACCAGGATGGACTCCGAGCCCACGCGCTTTTCCTGGAAGGAGATGCCGGTCCACTCGAAACCCATGGAGTTCGGCAGCTTGGTCTCGGCGAGCTGCTCCATGAGATCGAGGGCCTGGCCGGAAGAGTAGCCCGCTGCCGCCTCGCCGGTTATCGCGGAACTGGGATAGAGGTTGTAGCGCAGCACCGTCTGCGGCCCCAGAATCTCGTCCACCCGCACCAGCGTGCCCAGCGGCACCATGTCGCCGCCGGCATTGCGCACCTCCAGGCGGCGGATGTCCTCCGCTTCGATGCGGAAGCGGTGATCGGCCTGCACCTTCACCTGCCAGGTGCGCCCGAACTTGTTGAAGTCGTTCACGTAGGAAGAGCCGAGATAGGTCTGCAGCGCGCCGAAGACATCGCTGAGCGGGATCTGCAGCGACTTGGCCTTCACGCGGTCGACCTCGGCGAAGAGCTGCGGCACGTCGGCGCGGAAGGTGGAGTTCAGGTTGCTGAGGCCGCTCTGGGCGTTGCCGTCGACCAGGATCTCCTGCGTCATGCGCTGCAGTTCCTGCAGGCCGACGCCGCCGCGGTCCTGCAGCTGCATCTGGAAACCGCCGGCGACGCCGAGACCGGGGATGGCCGGCGGCGGGAAGGCGTAGGCGATGGCCTCCTGGATCTGGCGGAAGGCGCCCTGCAGGCGGCCGAGGATGGCCTGCTGCGAGAGGCTCGGGTCCTGGCGTTCCTCCCAGGGCGTCATGGTGATGAAGACGGTGGCGGCGTTGGAGGCGTTGGTGCCGTCGATGGCGGAATAGCCGCCGATGGTGACCCAGTTCGCGACACCCGGCATGCCGTCAAGGATGCCGTCGATCCGCTTCAGCACCGCGTTGGTGCGCTCCAGCGAGGCGGCATTGGGCAGCTGCACGGCGGCGATCACATAGCCCTGGTCCTCGACGGGCAGGAAGGCGGTCGGCAGCTTGCCGAACTGCCAGCCGGTCAGGGCGAAGAGCCCGACAAACAGCAGCATGACCAGCGCCGTCACCCGGACCAGCTTTTGGATCATCGCCGAGTAGCCGTTTTCCGCCCTGGTGAAGACCTTGTCGAAACCGCGGAAGAAGGCGTTCTTCTCTTGCTTGGGCGGGCGCAGCAGCAGGGCCGAGAGGGCCGGGCTCATGGTCAGGGCGTTGATCGAGCTGAACACCGTGGCCACGGCGATGGTCACGGCGAACTGGCGGTACATCTCGCCGGTGATGCCGGGCAGGAAGGCGGCGGGAACGAAGACGGCGAGCAGCACCAGGGTGGTGGCGACGACCGGGCCGGAGACTTCCTTCATCGCCTGGATCGCCGCTTCCCGCGATTTCATGCCGCGTTCGATGTGGGCGGTCGTCGCCTCGACCACGACGATGGCGTCGTCCACCACGATGCCGATGGCCAGCACCAGCCCGAAGAGCGTCAGCATGTTGAGGGAGAAGCCCAGGACGCCCATCACCGCGAAAGTGCCGATCAGCGA
This sequence comes from Kiloniellaceae bacterium, assembly GCA_050290145.1. Classification (GTDB taxonomy): domain Bacteria; phylum Pseudomonadota; class Alphaproteobacteria; order Kiloniellales; family Kiloniellaceae; genus Pelagibius. The sequence goes on from JBNKHC010000334.1 coordinate 4,040, forward strand.
CACCGGAATGGTGACGGCCGGGATCAGCGTCGCGCGCCAGTCCTGCAGGAAGAGGAACAGCACCAGAAAGACCAGCCCCGCCGCCTGGAACAGCGTGATGTAGACCTCCTCGATCGATTTCTGAACGAAGATCGTCGTGTCGTAGGGGACCTGGTAGGTCATGCCGCCGGGAAAGCGGCTGCTCAGCTCCTCCATGGTGGCGCGGACCTGGGTGGCGACCTCCAGGGCGTTGGCGCCGGGCAGCTGGTAGACCGCCACGGCGGCCGAGGGGGAACCGTTGAGCGAGGAGTTGACGTCGTAGCTCTTGCCGCCCAGTTCCACCCGGGCGATGTCTTTCAGGTAGATCGTGCCGCCCTCTTCGGCATAGCGGATGACGATATCCTCGAACTGCTGGATGTCACCCAGGCGGCCCAGCACGTTGACCGTGTATTGGAAAGACTGGCCGCTCGGCACCGGTGGCTGGCCGATCTGCCCGGCGGCCACCTGGACGTTCTGCTCGCGGATCGCCGAGAGCACGTCGCCGGTGGTCAGGCCGCGCGCCTTCAGGCTGCTGGGGTCGAGCCAGATGCGCATGGAATAGTCGCTGGGCGGGAAGATGAAGACTTCGCCGACGCCCGGAATACGGCTCAGGATGTCGCGGATGTTGAGGGTGGCGTAGTTGCTGAGGAAGATCTCGTCGTGCTGCGGGTTATCCGAGGTCAGCGAGGCGATGAGAATGATGTTGCTCGATTTTTTCTTGGTGCTGACGCCCTGGCGGGTGACCTCCTCGGGCAGGTTGGCTTCGGCGAGCGCCACCCGGTTCTGCACCAGGATCTGCGCCAGGTCGAGATCGCTGCCGACCTCGAAGCTGACCGTCAGGTTGTAGGAGCCGTCGTTGGCGCTGGTCGAGGACATGTAGATCATGTTCTCGACGCCGTTGACCTGCTGCTCGATGGGGGCGGCCACGGTTTCCGCCACGACCTCGGCGTTGGCGCCGGGGTAGGCGGCGGAGACCTGCACGGTGGGCGGGGTGATCTGCGGGAACTGCTCGATCGGCAGCGCCCCCAGCGTGACCACGCCGGCGATGACGATGATGATTGAAATGACCGAGGAGAAGATCGGGCGCTGGATGAAGAACTTCGAGAACATCGTCGCCGCGTATCGTCAGTTGGCCGCGGCTTTGCTGGCCTGCTGGCCGGCGCCGTTGAGCGCCGAGGCCGAGAAGGCGGTCATCTCCGCTTCCTCCGGGTCCACCTTGGCGCCGTCGCGGGCGCGCTGGACGCCGTTGACCACTATCTTTTCTCCGGCGGCAAGGCCGCTTTCGACCACGCGCAGGCCGTCGATCAGCTGCCCGGTGACGATGGGGCGCTTCTCCACGACGTTCTCCGCGCCGACCACGTAGACGTAGCGGCCGGCCTGGTCCAGGCCGATGGCGCGTTCGGTGACCAGCGGCATGTCCTGGCGCTGCGCCACGGGCACGCGCAGGCGCACGAAGAGGCCCGGCAGCAGGACCGGCTGGGGGTCCGCCGGGTTGGCGAAGCGGGCGCGCAGACCCAGCGTGCCGGTCGCCGGGTCAAGGGACGACTCGGAGAAGTCCAGGTCTCCCGCGAAGTTGTACTCCTCCTCACCGCCGATGGACATTTCGACCCGGAAATCGTCGCGCGCCTGCGGTGTGCCTGCGCTGGTCTGGCTGCGCATGCGTTCCATGACCGTCAGGAGATCGCGCTCGTTGATGTCGAAGTAGACGTACATGGGGTCGCCGTCGGTGATGGTGGCCAGGTGGGTCGCTTCCGACTGTCCCACCAGGTTGCCGGCGTCCACCAGGTTGCGGCCGATGCGCCCTTTGATCGGTGCGCGGATGTCCGTGTACTCCAGGTTCAGCTCGGCCTGGCGCACGGCGGCTTCCTTGACCGCCACATCCGCAGTGGCGCTGCGGGCAGCGGCTTCCGACTCGTCCAGCTTGGCCTGGGAAACGTTGCCGCGCTTGATCAGTTCCTGGGCGCGGGCCAGGGCCTTGTCGGCCTCGACCTTCTGGGCCCGGGCGCTCTGCAGCTGCGCCTTGGC
>JBNKHC010000335.1:0-5053 GCA_050290145.1 Kiloniellaceae bacterium
TACTGCGGCGCTGCCTGGCTCGCGGGAGCGGCCAGCAGGGCAATCAGAAACAGGGTAAGGTTCTTGACGTCCGAGTGGAGCATTGCGGATAGCATCTCGCCTCCATGCCGCAATGGACGATTGCAAATGATATCACAAATCAAGAAGGGCTATCCCAATTTGTGCGCCGGGTCGCTTTCCCGGCATGACGCCGCGCTGTCCGCCGGCGCCGCGGAAAAATGCTGCATTGCAGCAAGAACGCTTGCATTGATTTCACGGTTAAAGAATTCTTAACGGTGCACTGCAAAAAGTGCAGCGTTTAGGGAGGTGCGCTCAACGAAACACCGCAAGAGGGAAGTTTCGAGATGCAGCACCCAAAGCTGGGACATCTGTTGTTCGCGTTGTTTTTCCTGGCCGGCGCTTTCTGCGCGCCGGTGGGCTCGCCGGGCGCTGCGCCCGCGGTGCGCCACCAGCCGCCGCCGGCGGTCCAGGGCTACGCCGGCCTCACGGAGGCCGCTCTTCCACTGTCGCGTTTCTTCCGCCCCCCGCAGCGGCGGGTCGCCCTGCCGCTGTCCGCCACCGCCATGCAGGGCCTTCAGTCGGTCATCGTGAATTGGCTGTCGGCCAGGTTTGAGCTGCCGGCGGCGTATGATCACCCCCGGGTCGAGCTGTTGCCCGCCGAGCGCATTTCCGAGCTTCGCTACGGCAACAGTGGCCTCACCAGCCACCGCGACGTGGTGGCGGTCTACGATGATTCCGCGCGGACCATCTATCTGAACGAGCGCTGGACCGGGCGCAGCGTCGCCGACCTCTCTGTCCTGGTCCACGAGATGGTTCATCACCTGCAGCACCTGGGCGGGGCCAGCTTCGCCTGCCCGGCGGCGCGCGAGGAGCTTGCCTATCACGCTCAAGCGCAGTGGCTCGCCTTTTTCGGTGCGGACCTGTTTCAGGAGTTCGAGCTGGATCCCATCACGCTGAAGCTGACGACGGCCTGCCTGCCGTACTAGAGCAAAGGGTTTGCGCCCGTCTCCGTCGGTCACGCCATGGCGGCGAGACGCTCGAGGAACCAGAAAGCGGCAAGCCCGCCGATGCCGTAGGCGGTGACCTGCCGCAGCCGGGCAAGCCGCAGGGAGAACAGTCGGTCGAGGGCGGCTGCGAGTGCCAGAACGGCGGCGACGAAGAGCAGCTGGCCCGCTTCGATCCCCAGGTTGAAGGTCAGGAAGGCGAGCGGCACATCGGTCTGCGGCAGGCCGATTTCCTTCAAGGCACCACCAAAGCCGAAGCCGTGCAACAGGCCGAAACCGAAGGCCATCACCCACGGCAGCCGTCCGGCGAGGCTGGGCCCCGATGTTCTCTGGCGCAGCACCTCCGCCGCGGCGAAGGCAATGGAGAGCGCGATGACCGCCTCGACCGGAGGCTGCGGCGCGGTCGCGAGGCCGAAGACCGAGAGCGCCAGGGTGATGCTGTGGGCGAGCGTGAAGGCGGTGACCGTTTTCACCAGCATCCAGCGGTTCCGCACCAGCAGCAGCAGGGCGAGCACGAATAGCAGGTGGTCGACGCCGAGCAGGATATGCTCCATGCCCAGCAGGAAGTAGGTGCTTGCGGTGTCGCGCCAGGAGGGGGTGCCGTTCAGGGTGAAGACCGGTCGGTCGGGTGTCAGCTTTGCCGCCTGGACGGCGCCGCTAGCCAGTTCCGCCCGCACCACCACGTCGGTATAAGTAGCGGCGAGGCCGTCGATGGCGACCTCCTGCCCGGCCAGACCGCCCGGACAGGAGACGGCCAGGCGGTCGATGAAGCCGCTGCCGCTGTTCTCAGTGGTGGGCGGCGCGCGGTCGACGCAGCCCTCCGGCAGGCGGACATAGAGGCCGAGGCGCAGGTCGCCGCGCGCCGGAACCTTGAAGCGCAGGCTGTAGTCTTCCGGCCCGGTTTCGCGGATTTCCAGGTAGCCCGGCCGCAGCTCGTGGGCCTGTGCCGGAACGGCGGGCGCGAGCAGCAGCACCAGCAGGAGGAAGGGACGGATCATCGGGAGCCGGCCTTGCCGCCGACGGCCTCGGGCAGGACCACGTCATAGCTGTCCCGCAGCTGCCGGTAGCTCTCCTCCGCATAGGCCTCGCGTTGCTCGCGCTGCCATTCCTGCAGTACTTCGGCGCGCACCTCCGCCAGCGGCGGGTCGTAGCCCTCTCTTGCCTCCGTCACGCGCACGAGGTGCAGGCCGTAGGGAGAGCCGACCGGTCCGCTCCACTCGCCCGGGGGCAGAGCCGCAAGCCCTGCGGCGAAATCCTCCCCGAAATTGCGGGCGATGAGGCGCAGCGGCGCCAAAGGCACTTCGGTGGGCAGCAGCGTCGGGTCGCCGTGCTGCCCCGCGTCGGCCCCGGGCTTGCGCAGGTCCGCCAGCATGCTGGCCGCGCGCAGGGCGGCGGGCTCGGGCTTCTCCGGGCTGATGAAGACCTGCTGGAAGGCAATCTGCGGTTCAACGTGGAAGCGGCCGCGATTGGCCGCCAGAAAGGCAGCCAGCTCGACGTCGCTGGCCTTCAGCGCCTCCTCCGGCGGCTCGATGAGGAACTCCAGCTTCTGCTGCAGGCGCCTGCGGATCACGGTGTCGTCGCGGTCGAGGCCGAGCTTCACGCCCTCGCGGTAGAAGATCTCTTCCTTCACATAGCCTTCGACGAGGCCGCTAATCTCCTCGGGCCTCGGCGGGCGTTGCCAGGTCTGCGTAAAGACATCCATGATCTGGCGTAGCCGCCCTTCGCTGACGACGATCTGCTCGCGCGGCGGCGGCGCATCGCCGTTCATGACGCTGTAGACCGCGAAGACCGCACTGCCGATCACCAGGAAGTGGATCAGCGGCTCGCGAAGCAGTCCGGCGAAGAGGCGCATGGCGGTGAGCCCTCTTTTCTAGGAGGCCGGCGAATACCAGATCGGTGAGGTGTAGGCGCGCTCCTGATGGATCGTCTCGGCCTCTTCGGGGATCTCGATCCCGTAGCGGAAGGCGTCGTAGACCACCCAGCGTGGCGTCGGGATCTCAATCACGCGCGCGTAGTAGAAGGCGTGCAGGGCCGGATCGAAGTCGGGGTCGCTCCACACCGTCGCCAGCTCCGACGCGCCGATGGTGTTGGTCCAGTTCGCGTTGGCGATATCGACCGTATTGCCGACAGGGGGCAGCTTGCCCTCGCCATCCGGTTCGCGGCCCGGCGACCATGCGACGTCATAGACCTTCTCCCGCGTCTGCCCGTCGCCGTCGAGCCAGCCCTTCACGATCTGAATGCGGTCCAGGTTGGCGCCGATGGGGTCGCGCAGCGCGTAGACCATGAATGTCGGGGCACCGTCTCCTGTCGGCGCGGGCAGGTCGGCGCCCATGGGCACGCCCTTTTCGTAGCCGCGGAAGGCCGGCTGGCGGCTCTTCAGGTCGTCGTCGGTGTAGCTCCAGCCACCGAAGAAGCGCACCCACATGCGCGGGCCGGTGGTGGCGTAGACCTCCTTGCGGGCCAGGGCGTCCCAGATCCCCTCGCGGGTGTTTTCCCTTGCCCAGACCCCCGTCCAGCCCGAGGCAGCGAGGCTGTCGCCGCGGTATTCCCCCAACTGGCTCTTCACGAAGGGATGCTGCATGCGCTTGGGCGAGGGCTCGGCGCTGGCGGCCTTGCCGAAGTAGTTGTCCTCCTCGATCGCGCTCAGCGAGGTGTGCGCGTCGGTCGAGCCAATGGCGCCGAACTTGTAGGGGTTGGTGCCGAACTCGGTCTGCAGCAGCAGGCCGTTCTTCAGGGCCTCGCGCGCGTACTCGTACTGCAGCATGTCGTCCGTCTTCAGCTCGGTCAGGTCCAGGTTGCCGACATCCCAAGTCTCGTAGTCGGCGAACTCGTCATCGGACGACAGCAGCGGATGCGTCTCGCCGTCGCCCTTGATCTGGGTCCACTCGTAGAGCGGCTCCCATCTGCCGCGCTTTTGCACATAGGTCTGGTCGATGGCGCGGCCGGTGTACTGAGTCTCCACCGGAAACATGAGCCCGTTGGAGAGGTTGCCGTTGTGCGCGATGGCCAGTGCCGAGCCGCCCGTCTTGGCCTCGTAGTTCTCCAGCCAGGTGTAAAGATCCAGCGGGTCGGTCGAGCCGATCGGCGGCTGCGTGACCATCGGGATGACCTGCAGGGCGCGCGCCGCGCCGTCGCGCAGCAGCACATTGCGATGCAGGTTGTTGCCCTTGACCAAAGAGGTCCACTCGTAGCCGATGATGGTGGTGAAAGTGCCGGGGTCGTTGAAGTCTTCGGCGGCCTTGACCACGCGCTCCCAGACGGAGTCGTAGGTTTTCGAGCCCGGCGAGTAATCTGCGACGAGTCCCTCAGGTAGTTTCTGTTGGGCGAAGGTGGTGATGAGATCCACGGCAGCATCGGCGGCGGCCTCGCCGCCCTTCTCCAGACCCTCGTACCAGCGTTCTCCTTCCGGATACTTGAGGATGTTGGGCGCGCCCTTAGCGAGGTCCTCGGCGAAGCCCATCATGTCGGAATGATCGGCGATGACCAGCCAGTCGAGCGGGCGCGAAAGGCGGACCGGCTGGTTGGTCGAGGAGACGACCTCCTCGCCGCGGGCGAAGCGGTAGGCCGCCTCCAGGCCGAGGGTGTTGCCGAAGAGGCCGGCATCTGCCGAGAGGCGGGTGTGCAGGTGCGTATCGCCCCAAAACACCCGGTCGGGAAAGCTGCGCTGGGCATAGGGCGAATAGGCCTTGCCCGGATAGAGGCCGGAAAGGGATTCCTTCGAGGGAGTGATTTGGGCCGACACGGGCCCGGAGGCTAGTAGACAGGCCGCAGCCACGGAAGCGATAAAGAAGCGAAGGCGAACCATGACCTGTCTCCTTTGCATATCTCACCACCCCGCCCGGCTGCGCACGGGCCGCGTCGCTGAGCGGAATCTGCTGGCCTTCGAGCTATCCTAGTCGACGTCCTTTACGATGCGGAAGCCGATGTGGTTGGAGCCGAGCTCCTGTTCGCTGGGCTGGCGCGCCGAGGGGCGGTAGCGCAGGCAGAAATTCGGGGCGCAGAGCCAGGAGCCGCCCTTCACCACGTGCTGAGGGCCGACCTGCGGCGGC
>JBNKHC010000336.1:0-9616 GCA_050290145.1 Kiloniellaceae bacterium
GGCGCCGCCGTTGACGATGTTCATCATCGGCACCGGCAGGGTGCGCGCGTAGGTGCCGCCGACGTAGCGGTAGAGCGGCAGGCCCGCCTCCTCCGCCGCGGCCTTGGCCACCGCCAGGGAGACGCCCAGGATGGCGTTGGCGCCCAGCCGGCCCTTGTTGGCCGTGGCGTCCAGCTCGATCAGGGTCTGGTCGATGTGCACCTGATCCTCGCCGTCCAGGCCCGAGAGCACGTCGAAGATCTCGTGGTTGACCGCATCCACCGCCTTCAGCACGCCCTTGCCGCCGTAGCGCTTGGCGTCGCCGTCGCGCAGTTCCACGGCCTCGTGGGCACCTGTCGAGGCGCCGGAGGGCACGGCGGCGCGGCCGAAGGCGCCGCTTTCCAGGGTGACGTCCACTTCAACGGTCGGATTGCCCCGGGAATCCAGGATTTCCCGGGCCTGAATATCGATGATTGCAGTCATGGCCCTCTCGGCGTTCTTAGGGTTCATCGTCCCCGCCGGGCCGCCGTTCCGGCTTGCGCCTCGGGGGGAAAACGCACTAGCGCCTGACCTATAGGCGAGCCGGGAGGGAATGTCGACCGGCGAGCGCCGATCCGCCCTCAGAAGGCGGTGAATAACTGAGACCGGTCTACATTTTCTGCCGCCCCCTTGCGGCCTTGGAGGGCTGGGGTTAAGAAGCTGCGGCGGTACGGCCCGCTCCCTTTTCGTCTCCCAGAGGACCCTCGCATGCAGCTCACCCTCCGCAAGTGGAACCTGTCGATCGGCAGCGGCCAGAAGCTCTTCTGCATTCTCGGCCTCAACGTGCTGGAGGACCGGGATCTGGCGCTGGAAACCGCGCGCCACCTGAAGGAGGTCACCACGGCGCTCGACCTTCCTTTCGTCTTCAAGGCCAGCTTCGACAAGGCGAACCGATCCTCCTTCAAGAGCTACCGCGGACCAGGCATGGAAGCGGGCCTGAAGATCCTGGCGGAGGTGAAGGAGACCTACCAGGTGCCGATCTGCACCGACCTACACGAGGTCGACCAGGCCGAGCCGGTCGCCGCGGTCGCCGACCTGGTGCAGATTCCCGCTTTCCTGTGCCGCCAGACCGACTTGGTGGTGGCCGCCGCCCGGGCCACTCAGAAGAACGAGGGCTTGTTGCACGTGAAGAAGGCCCAGTTCCTGGCCCCCTGGGACTGCCACTCCATCCTGCGCAAGATCGAGGAAGCCGCGGCCAAGGACATGACCATCCTCTGCGAGCGCGGCAGTTCCTTCGGCTACAACAACCTGGTGGTCGACATGCTGGCGATCCCGGAGATGCGCCGCCTGGGCGCGCCGGTCACCATGGACGCCACCCACGCGGTGCAGCTGCCGGGCGCCCAGAAGGATGCCGACGGCGTGGCCAGCGGCGGCCGGCGGGAGGGCGTCGCCGTCCTCGCCGCAGCCTCCGTGGCGGCGGGCGTCGACGGCATGTTCCTGGAGTTTCACCCGGACCCGGACAAGGCCCTCTGCGACGGGCCGAGCTGCCTGCCCCTGGCCGGCGCGGCCGAGCTGCTCGGCAAACTGAAAGCCCTGCACGAGACCGTGCACGGCTACAACGCTTACTAGCCGCCGTAGATCACCGCGTCGGGGATCTCGTAGCGTTCTTCGCCGAGGCGCAGCAGCTGCAGGTCGCCCAGTCGCTCCACGGCGATCTCGCCGCTGCCGTTGCTGTAGACCGGCTTGCCCTCTTCGAAGAGGAAATAGCGCTCGATGCCGTTGCCGATGGCGATCCAGAGACCGGCATAGCCGGGCCGGCGCTCGCGGATCACCCCGAAGTCGCAGGAGGTCGTCGGCTGGCCCAGCACCGGCGCGCAGGGCAGCGCCCCCGTGGCGTCGAAGCGCTGGCCGTTGCCGACCAGGCCCCGGCGGTCGGGCTCGCGCGGCGGCGTTCCCTCGCGCAGGAAACCGCCGGCCGCCCAGCCTTGCTGACCCTCACGCAGGGTCTCGACCCGGCACCAGCGGGTATCGCCGTTCATCCGGCAGCCGAGATTGCGCACGACCTCGCCGTTGTTGAGGGCGCCGACGACGCCGTGCTCCGCCGAGGGCCCGGCCCGCAGGCGCAGCGCGCTTCGTACGCCGTAGACCTCCCAGTAGTCGGGCCCGCCGGAGAGACCGTCAGCGAAATCGTCGGCCGGCAGCAGGCTGATCGAGAGGCGGTAATCGGCGATCTCGCCCCGGCGCGCGGCGCTGCGCATCAGGTAGAGGGTGATCCTGTAGTCGCCCGGCTGGGAGAGCAGGACCTCGCCGTAATTGCCCTGGGTCGAGCCGATGAAACCGGCCTCCTTGGCGCCGGGCGCGGCGATGTTGAAGGCGTTGGCCGGGTTGCTGGTCTCCAGGCCGACGGCCAGCTTCTTTCCTTCGACAGCCGCGACCTCGAGGATGACGATCTCGGGTCCACGCAGCGTGCCCTGCAGGACGACGGAGTCGCTGCCGGCAGGAAACTCGATCTTTTCGCTGGTGATCTGGGCCTCCGCCCGGCCGCCGCTTGCCGCCGCGGCCAGGAGGATGCCGGATAACGCCAGAAGGCGTGAAAGCAGACGCATAGCGCTCCCTTGCGCACGTTTCGCCAAAGCGCCCCGCTAGACCAGGCGCGACTGCTCCACGGCAGCGGCGACGAATGACGTGAACAGCGGGTGCGGATCCAGGGGCTTCGATTTCAGTTCCGGATGGAACTGTACGCCTACGAACCAGGGGTGTGAAGGCAACTCCACGATTTCCGGCAGCACGCCGTCGGGCGACAGGCCGGAGAACACCAGGCCCGCCTCCTCCAGAACCTCGCGGTAGTTGATATTCACCTCGTAGCGGTGCCGGTGGCGCTCGCTGATCGACTCGCTGTCGTAGATCATGCGGACCTTGCTGCCTTCCTTGAGCACGCAGGGATAGGCCCCCAGGCGCATGGTGCCGCCCAGATCGCTCTCGATGTTGCGCCGCTCGACCTCGTTGCCGCGCGACCACTCGGTCATCAGGCCGACCACCGGGTCGACCGGGCTGCCGAACTCGGTGGAGCCCGCCTGCGGCAGGCCGGCCAGGTTCCGGGCCGCCTCGATGACCGCCATCTGCATGCCGAAGCAGATACCGAAGTAAGGGATCAGGCGTTCACGCGCGAAACGGACAGCGGCGATCTTGCCCTCAGCGCCGCGCTCGCCGAAGCCGCCCGGCACCAGGATGCCGTGCACCCCCTCAAGCTGCTGGATGGCGCCGTCGGTTTCGAAGATCTCGGAATCCAGCCAGGAGACCTTGACCTTCACGTTGTTGGCGATGCCGCCATGGGCGAGCGATTCCGCCAGCGACTTGTAAGCGTCCAGCAGGCTCACGTACTTGCCGACCACGCCGATGGTCACCTCGCCGTCCGGCTCGTTGATGCGCTGGGTGACGTAGTCCCAGCTCGACAGGTCCGGCGGCGGCGCGTCGAGCTGGAAGTGGCGGCAGACTTCGTCGTCCAGCCCCTCTTCGTGGTAAGCCCGCGGTACCGCGTAGATCGACTTCACGTCGAGGGCCGGGATCACCGCTTCCTCGCGCACGTTACAGAACAGCGCGATCTTGCGGCGCTCGTCCTTGGGAATCTCCTGCTCGGCACGGCAGACCAGGATGTCCGGCTTGATGCCGACCGACTGCAGCTCCTTCACCGAGTGCTGGGTCGGCTTGGTCTTCAGCTCGCCGGCCGCGGCGATGAAGGGGATCAGCGTCACGTGGAGGAACAGGCTCTGCTCACGCCCCAGCTCGTTGCCGAGTTGGCGGATCGCTTCCAGGAACGGCAGGCCCTCGATGTCGCCGACCGTGCCGCCGATCTCGCAGATCACGAAGTCCTCGTCGGTCAGGTCGGCGCGCACGAAGGCCTTGATGGCATCCGTGACGTGCGGAATGACCTGCACCGTCGCGCCCAGATAGTCGCCGCGCCGCTCGCGCGCCAGGACCTGAGAGTAGATTTGCCCCGTGGTCACGTTGTCGCTCTTGCGAGCGGGTACGCCGGTGAAACGTTCGTAGTGACCAAGATCCAGGTCGGTCTCGGCACCGTCATCGGTGACGTAGACCTCGCCATGCTGATAGGGCGACATGGTTCCCGGATCCACGTTCAGGTAGGGGTCGAGCTTGCGAAGCCGGACCTTGAACCCACGGGCCTGCAACAGCGAGCCGAGCGCCGCTGCGCAGAGACCTTTTCCGAGGGAGGAAACCACGCCGCCGGTGATGAAGATGAACCGCGCCATGGGCGAACACTATTGAACAATCATGAGGGAGTAAGCAAGCCTTCCTGGGATGACTCTGCGATGACGCACAGCCGGAAATGAAAACCCCGCCGGAATCCTGGCGAAGTTCGTCGCTCTTCGATGACCGCGCCGGCGGCGCGGCCGTGCTGGCGGGGTCTCAAAACCCCTGACGGGCCAACAGCGCGTGCGAATCCGCGCGCGGAGGGCGTGCCGATTCGCGCGCGGCGGTGTCGTTTACTGGGTCGGAACGCTGGGTTCGCTGGGCTGGACCGGTGCCGGTACGGCCGGCGCGCTGGAGCCCGACGGTGCCGGTGTCTGGCCCGGCAGGGTGTCGAGGATCGAGGTCGGCTTGTCGGTCCCCGCCAGGATGGTGAGCAGGATGCTGGTCGCCATGAAGCCGGCCGCCAGGATGGCCGTGGTCCGGGTCAGCAGGTTGGCCGTACCGCGGCCGGTCAGGAAGCCGCCCATGCCGCCGCCGCCACCACCGCCGCCGCCGATGCCCAGGCCGCCGCCTTCGCTCCGCTGCAGCAGCACCACGCCGATCAATGCCAGCGCCAGAAGAATGTGAACAACCAGAAGTACTTCTACCATAATGCCTTTTACCTGCTGGCTTACCTGCGGGCCTGCCCTCGCCTGCTCGGGCGCCGGCTGAAGGGCCTGGCGCCGGCGGGGGGCTGGCTTCGCCCGGCTATGTAATGGTTCCGAGCCCGAAAGACCAGAGAAAACACTCAGAAATTCGGCCTTTTTGGCCGCCCGGGCGCCCCTGGGGACACCGCTGCGGCGCAGCACTCAGGCGCTTTGGGCGATGGCCCAGAAATCCTCGGCCTTGAGGCTGGCGCCCCCCACCAGGGCGCCGTCCACGTTGGCCTGGGACAGCAACTCGGCGGCGTTGTCGGGTTTTACCGAGCCGCCATAGAGGATCCGCACGCTCTGGGCCCCCTCGCCCACCAGCCCGACCAGCAGGCGCCGAATCTCGGCATGGACCTCCACCACGTCGGCGGCGGTCGCCGTGCGGCCGGTACCGATGGCCCAGACCGGCTCATAGGCCACCACCAGGCGCTCGGCCTCCATGCCGGCGGGGACCGAGCCCTTCACCTGGCGGGCGATGACGCTGAGGGCCTGGCCGGCGTTGCGCTCCTGCTCCGTCTCGCCGACGCAGACGATGGGCACCAGCCCGGCGGCCAGGGCGGCCTCGGCCTTGCCGCGCACCTGGGCATCGGTCTCACCGTGGTCGGCCCGGCGCTCGGAATGGCCCAGGATCACGTAGCTGCAGCCCACATCCCGCAACATGGGGGCGGCGGTATCGCCGGTGTGGGCGCCAGAGGTGGCGCCGTGGCAGTCCTGGCCGCCCAGGGCGATGCGGCTGCCGGCCAGCTCCTGCGCCACCAGCCCCAGATAGGGAAAGGGCGGGCAGACCAGCAGGTCGGCGGCCAGCTCCGCCTCGCCGCTCAGGGCTTTCAGGCCCGCAGCGAGGGCCTTGGCGTCCCCGGCCAGGCCGTTCATTTTCCAGTTGCCGGCAATCAATGCTCTCATTGCAGCTCCCCCGAGTGCCCCCTGTCAGGATTACGTGTGGTCAGGCTGGGCCTAACTAGCACAGGGTTTGGGGCAAGGCCATGCCCGGCGCTGCCACCAAAATGAGGCGGAATTGCTTATTGCCGGGGCCTGGGCGCCTTTCTACACTGCCGCGCCCGCTACCCCGGGCCCGCGCCCGAGGCTGCCGGCCCCGGACGCGGATAGAGCCGCAGATCGCCCCACGAACCTCAGTGAAGTCGTTGTATTGCCATGAAAGCCCGTAACCTGCTCATCAAGATCGTCACGGTCATCCTGTTCAGCCTGCTGATCCTGAGCTTCGCCGTCTGGGGCATCGGCGACATCTTCCGCGGCGGCGGCCAGGCCCAGGTGGTGGCGGAAGTGGGCGAGACGGCCATCGACCAGCGCGACTTCGCCAACGAGCTGTCCCGCGAGGTGGCCAACCTGAACCGGCGGCTGGGCACCCAGCTCTCCGGCCAGCAGGTCCGCGCCTTCGGGATTCCCCAGCAGGTGCTGAGCCAGATGATCAGCCGGGCCGTGCTGGACGAAAAGGCCCGGCGCATGGGCCTGCTGGTCACCGACGAGCAGATGCGCGGGGAGGTCATCGAAAACCCGGCCTTCCAGGATAGTGCCGGCAACTTCGACCGCAACCGCTTCGCCACCTTCCTGCGCCAGCTGGGCATGAGCGAGCAGGGCTACATGGCGCAGGTCAGCGATGACACCAAGCGCCAGCAGCTGGTCGGGGCCGTTATCGACGGCGCCGCCGCGCCCACGAGCCTCGCCGAGCGGGTCTTCATCTACCGCGAGGAGCGCCGGGTCGCCGACTACGTCGATATTGCGCAGTCGAGCTTCGAAGACCTCGGCACGCCCGAGGAAGACGCCCTGCAGAAGGTCTACGACGAGGCCAACGGACGCTTCATGAAGCCGTCCTATAAGAGCGTCTCCATGGTCTTCATGAACCTGGCGGAGGCCGCTTCGAAGATCGCCGTGGCCGACGACCGCCTGATCGAGGCCTTCGAGGCGCGCAAGGCCGAGTTCTACCAGCCCGAGCGCCGCAGCGTGAGCCAGGCGGTGCTGCCCGACGAGGCCTCGGCCCAGGCGCTGGTGGACAAGCTGGCCGAGGGCGGAGACTTCGCCACCGTGGTCGAAGAGGTGACCGGACGCGCGCCGGTCGATCTGGGCCAGGTGACCCAGGACGATCTGCCCGGCGAGCTGAGCACGGCCGTCTTCGCCCTGGACGAAGGCCAGGTGAGCGCACCGGTGCAGAGCGCCCTGGGCTGGCACGTGCTGAAGGTTTCCGCGATCGAGCCGGCCAAGGAGGCCGACTTCGAGGAGCACCGCGACGAGCTGCGCAAGGACATCGCCACCGCCGAGGCGGTTGACGTACTGATCGGCATCGCCAACCAGTACGACGAGGAACTGGCGAGCGGCTCCACCATGGACCAGGCCGCCCAGTTCCTGAACCTGGAAGTGCGCAAGATTCCGGCCATTGACGAACAGGGCCGCAGCCCCGACGGCGAAGCTGTGGAGGACCTGCCGCCGCTGAACGACTTCCTCTCCACCCTCAATTCCCTGCAGACCGGCGAGTCCAGCACCCTCAAGGAATCCAGCGCCGGCGACTTCTTCATGTTGCGGGTCGATGCCGTCACCCCGGCTGAGAAGAAGCCGCTGGAAGAGGTCCGCGAGGACGTGGTCAAGCTGTGGCAGGCGTACGAGCGCGAGCGCCTGGCGCGGGAAAAAGGCCAGGCCATCGTCGACCGCCTGAAGACAGGCGAGGACTTCGCCACCTTGGCCGAGGCCGAGGGGCTGGAGCTTCAGGAGACTCAGCCGGTGACTCGCAGCGAAAGCGACGCGCAGCGCATTCCCCACCCGCTGATGGCCCAGCAGCTCTTCGAGATCTCCAATGGCGAGGCCGCCACCTTCAGCATCCCCGGCAGCCAGATTGTCGTGCAGCTGAAAGAAGTGCTGCCGCCCGCCGAGGAAGGCCGTGACGCGCGGCTGGCGCAGCTGGAGGATCAGCTCACCGCCTCGCTGCAGGACGACATCTTCCAGCAGTTCCTGGTCGCCCTGCAGCAGGACTTCAACGTCACCGTCAATCAGCGCCTCGTCGATGCGGTTGTCGCGGGGTTCTAGGTCCTATGCTGACGGAACCCGACTTTACCGCCTTTGAGGCGGCTTATAGTGCCGGGCGGGCGCAGGTGGTGCACACCGCGCTGATCGCCGATCTGGAGACTCCCGTCTCGGCCTTCCTGAAGCTGGCCGAGGGCAAACCCAACGCCTTCCTCTTCGAATCCGTCGAGGGCGGCTCGATCATCGGCCGCTACTCCTTTCTCGGCATGCGCCCCGACATCATCTGGCGCTGCCGCGGGACCAGGGCGGAGATCAACCGCCAGGCCCGCTTCGAGGCGGACAGCTTCGAGGCCCTGGACAAGCCGGTGCTCGACAGCCTGCGCGAGCTGATCGAGGAATGCCGCTTCGAGCTGCCCGAGGGCCTGCCGCCCATGGCCTCCTGCCTTTTGGGCTACATGGGCTACGACACGGTGCGGCTGATGGAGGAGCTGCCGGAGGAGAACCCGGCGGCCATCGAGGTGCCCGACGGCCTTTTCATCCGCCCGACGGTAGTGGCGGTCTTCGACCGGGTCGAAGACCTGGTCACGGTCTTTACCCCGGTCTGGCCGCGCGGTGACGTCTCGGCGCGCGCCGCCTACGCCCAGGCCTGCGAGCGCCTGGCCGACGTGGCGCAGGACTTCGAGCGGCCGCTGCCGCAGCGCCGCGACGTCATCGCCGATCTGGAGGACCTGCCGGAGCCCAGCGCCAACATGGCGCAGGCGGACTACCAGGCCATGGTCGCCAAGGCCAAGGACTACATCCTGGCCGGCGACATCTTCCAGGTGGTGCTCTCGCAGCGCCTCTCCCTGCCCTTCAAGCTGCCGCCTTTCGCGCTGTACCGCGCGCTGCGCCGGCTGAACCCCTCGCCTTTCCTCTTCTTCATCGACTTCGGCACCCACGCCATCGTCGGCTCCAGCCCGGAGATCCTGGTGCGTCTGCGCGACGACACGGTGACCATCCGCCCCATCGCCGGCACCCGGCCGCGCGGCGCCACCCCGGCGGAGGACCGCGCCCTGGCCGAGGACCTGCTGGCCGATCCCAAGGAGCTGGCCGAGCATCTGATGCTCCTCGACCTGGGGCGCAACGACGTCGGCCGTGTCGCCGAGGTCGGCAGCGTGAAGGTGACGGAGAAGAACGTCATCGAGCTCTACAGCCACGTCATGCACATCGTCTCCAACGTCGAGGGCAAGCTGGCTGAGGGCAAGGACGCGATGGACGCGCTGATCGCCGGCTTTCCGGCGGGCACCGTCTCCGGCGCGCCGAAGGTGCGGGCCATGGAGATCATCGAGGAGCTGGAGCCGGAGCGCCGCGGCATCTACGGCGGCTGTGTCGGCTACTTCGGCGCCGGCGGGGCGATGGACACCTGCATTGCGCTGCGCACCGCCGTGGTGAAAGACGACACCATGTTCATCCAGGCCGGCGCCGGCATCGTCGCCGACTCCAAGCCCGAGTCGGAGCACCAGGAATGCTGGAACAAGGCCCGCGCCATCTTGCGCGCCGCCGAGGAAGCCGTGCGCTTCGCCGCCCGCCGCGGCAACTGACCGCCTCGCCTCTGCGGCGGTCGCCCCCTTT
The DNA here is from genome assembly GCA_050290145.1 of Kiloniellaceae bacterium. Taxonomy (GTDB): domain Bacteria; phylum Pseudomonadota; class Alphaproteobacteria; order Kiloniellales; family Kiloniellaceae; genus Pelagibius. The sequence goes on from JBNKHC010000336.1 coordinate 9,438, forward strand.
CAGCAGCGTTAACCATTTCGCTACGCATCAGGCGCATCCTGGATGCGCGAATTGTCTTGCCGATTTTCGCGAATCGGGTGGATAGTTCAGATCTGTTTCAACAGCTGAAAGGAGGTGATCCAATGTCTCATGAGATTTCGGTGAAGTCGAAGGGCCTTGGATGTTTTACGGGTTTGATG
>JBNKHC010000337.1:0-11903 GCA_050290145.1 Kiloniellaceae bacterium
ACGGCGGCCTCCTGCGCGGCCTTGCCGGCGAGGATCTGCTCGACCTTCTTGCCCATCTTCTTCAGCAGCTTGCCCAGGGCTTCGCCGTCGGCCTTGTGCGGCAGATCGGCGCGCAGCTCCGGGTCCAGCACCGCGGCCTCCCAGATGATGCCCAGCAGGTCCAGCGGCTTGGGCAGGGTAACCCCGAAGGCGATGTGCAGGGCGCCGTTCTCGGAAGCCAAGGCGTCGTGATAGAGGCCGCGCGGAATGTAGAGCAGGTCGCCCGGCTGCATCAGCACCTCCTCGGCCACCTGGCCCGCGCGGCGTTCGCGTTCCTGGTCGCCGAACTGGAAGCTGGGGTGGTTGATCGGCGTGTCTTCGCGATTCTCGTATATGTTCCAGACCTTCTCGCCGTTGCAGTGCACGGCGAAGACCTCGTGCACGTCGCAGTGCGGGCCGAAGGCCTGGTGCTGCGACATGGAGAAGTAGACGTTGGCCTGGCTCCTGCCACCCGTCGCCTCCTGCAGTTCGTTGGCGAACTGGCGCACGCCCGGAGCCAGGGCGTCGATGTCGTTCAGCACAACCGAGGCGCCACGGCCGATCCAGCGCTGCACCAGGTCCGGGTCGGGGCGCAGCGCGGTGCCGTCGCCGCCCAGCGCCAGGGTGCGCGAGCAATAGTCGGGCACCGCTACCGGATTGCGGTCCATGACCAGCTTCAGGGTCTGCGGTGTCCATACGGAGGTCATGGACATGAGGGAGTTGAGCCCCGCCAGCGTCATGATGGCAGCGCTGCGCTCCGGCGTGCCCTTCACGTGCAGGTGCTTCTTGCCGAAGTAGTCCCGGAAGAAGGTCTCGCCGTCGATCGGCGCGAGCAGGCTGTCGAGAAGAGCGGTCATGCGCCTGGGCCGTTTAGCTCCGCTGTGTGTCTCCAGGGGGCAAAGTGTCCCTTTGGGTATAGGGCCCGGCCACCTTCGGCGCAAGGTCCGGGCCGCGCCGGGGGCTGCGGCTAAATGAAGCCGCGGCCCCAGCTCATCAGCACCAGGGCGCCGGCCCCGGCGGCCACGCCCAGCCCGATGTTGCGCCGGGTGAGGAAGAAGATCGCCAGGGCGATGACCGCCGCGGCGATGCGGTCCGGCGAGGCGGCTTCCGCCAGGGGGCCGTTAGGCAGCAGGATCATGCGGGCGATGAGGCCGGCCAGGAGGGCATAGGCGACGCAGGCGACCCACTCGAAGAGGCGGCTGCCGGTGTCGATGCGCCCGGAGAGCGCCACGCCGAGGGCGCGCCAGAAATAGGTCACCAGCCCGCCGACGATCATCAGCGTCAGGGCCCACAGCGGGGCGTTCATGGCTTCGCTCTCAGGCATGGCCGCCGCCTTTCGTCTTGGACGGCAGCAGGATGTCGGCGCCGAAGGCGAGGCTGCCGGCCAGGATCCCGGTGATCAGCAGCCCCCAGTCGGCGGAGACCAGGTGCAGCGGCGGGCCCAGCAGGGCGCCGATCACCAGCGCCAGCATGCGCGCGCGGTGGCGGGCGTCGGCGACGAAGACCAGCATGAAGTAGATGGGGTTGAGGAAGACCAGGCCCAGGGTGACGAAGCCCGGCAGCCCGCCCGCCAGGTAGTAGCCGGTGGCGGTGGTGATCAGGCACATGGACCAGAGGGCGGTGCCGAAACCGGCGAAGTAGGGCAGGCGCTGGTTCTCGGGCAGGGTCGGGCAGAGCCGCATGGCCGCCGCCCAGGCGGTCACCGCGACGAAGTGGGAGACCAGGTAGTAGCGCCAGCGCGGCGTGCCCGGCGCGCGCAGGTAGGGCATCAGGGTGACGGTCATGGGCAGCAGGCGTGCGTTGGTCATGGCCACCGCCGCGGCCACCACGAGAAGCGAGGAGCCCAGGCTGTAGAGCTCGATCACCACGATCTGGCCGGGCAGGGCCCAGCCGGTGAAGGTGGAGAAGAGCCCCAGCCAGACGTCGAGCCCGGCGCCCTGCACCAGCGAGCCGAAGCCCAGGTAGGAGGAGCCCAGCACCAGCATCGGCACGCCGATGCTGTCGCGCAGCCCGGCCAGTGCGGCTTGGCGCGGCGAGGCGAAACGCCGGCCGGCAGGCATCGTGGCCGCGGCAGAGGAGGGATCCAAAGGAGGCATCGCCCTTAAGGCTAGCCGTGGCGCAGGGCGGCGGCCAAGACCCAATGCGGCAAGGCAGCCATGCGGCAACCTGGCGGCTGACGGGGATCAGGCGGTGTCGGGCTGTGGGTCCGAGGGTCTCAGAGGACCCGTTCGGCGGGCAGGCGGACGATGGCCGTGGTGCCGACGCCGGGCCGGCTTTCCAGCTTCAGGCGCCCGCCGTGCAGCTTCACGAAGCCATCGGAGAGCGGCAGGCCCAGGCCGGTGCCCTCGAACTGGCGGCTGAGGCGGCTGTCGACCTGCTCGAAGGGGGCGAAGGCGCGGGGAATGTCCTCCGGCGCGATGCCGATGCCTGTATCGCTCACCTCGAAGACGAAGCTGCCGTCGGGATCGCGGTAGGCGCTGAGGGTGACGCGGCCTTGCTCGGGCGTGAACTTGATGGCGTTGGACATGAGATTCAGCAGGACCTGCTTCAGCTTGCGCTCGTCGGCCCTGAGGCGTGGCAGGCCCTGTGGCAGGTTGACGGTCAGCGCCAGCTCGGCGCGCTTGGCGCGCTCGGCCACCAGGCGTTCCACGGCGCTGACGATGTCGTAGGGGCAGACCTCCTCGTCGCGCAGCTCGTGGGCGCCGGCTTCGATCTTGGCGACGTCCAGGATGTCGTTGATCAGCGTCAGCAGGTGCTGCGCGCTCTCGTGGATGTCGGCGGCGTAGCTCTTGTACTGGGTGCTGCCCAGGGGGCCCAGCAGCTCGCTCTCCATGATCTCGGAGAAGCCGATGACGGCGTTCAGCGGGGTGCGCAGCTCGTGGCTCATGTTGGCCAGGAACTCGGTCTTGGCACGGTTGGCCAGTTCGGCGCTTTCCTTGGCGCTGATCAGCGCGTCCTCGCGCTGGCGCAGGGCGGTGATGTTCTCCGCCGTGCCGCGGTAGCCGAGGAAGTTGCCGCTGTCCGGGCAGTAGACCGGCAGGCCGTTGAGGCGGAACAGCAGGGCCTCGCCGTTGCGGTGCTTGACCTCGATCTCGATGTCGCGGAAGGGGGTATGGCGCTCGCTGGTGGCCAGGGACAGCAGCTTGGGCGTGCGCTCCAGCGGCAGGTCGTTCAGCGAGCGGCCGATGATCTCGCGCGGGTGATAGCCCAGCGCGTCGTGCACGCGCGGCGAGACGAAGGTCAGCATCAGCTCCCGGTCGGTCTCCCACACCCAGTCGGACACCAGCCGGGTGGTGTCGTCCAGGCGCGTGGTGGCCTGCACCAGGGCGGTGGCGGTGGCCTTCAGCTTGGTGGTCGGCTCATAGACCAGGGCGGTGGCCCGCATGCTGCCGTCGGCACCGCGGATCGGGCGGCGCTTGGCCCGGTAGTATTCGGTGCGCCCGTCGATGATCAGCTTGTGCTCCTGGCTGACGGCGATGGGCGTGGTGTCGCCGCCCTGCGGCAGCAGGCCCAGGGCCGACTGGCTCGGCAGGGCGTCGGCCGCGGCCAGGGCCTGGGCGATCTTGTGATAGCCCCTGTTGGCGTAGATGACCTGGCCGCCGGCGTCCAGGATGCAGATCGGCGGCCCTTCCTCCAGCAGCTCGCGCTGCAGGGTCGCCAGCAGGTCGTCCAGGTCCTGGGGCTGGTTGGCCACCTCCATCGCCGTGGCCTTGGGCAGGGACGACACATTCGGCGCCCCGCCGGACTCGGCGTTGCGTGCCACCATCTTGGGTTTGCCTGCGTCCGTGGTCACCGGCCCCGTTTAACCCCTACCCTGCTTAGTTTCCGTACGTCTCGCCTTGCTCATCTCCAGATCCTGCACCGCGGCCTGGAAACCCGGATCACGCTGCCACGAGCGCAGCACGTGCTGGGCGTCCTCGCGCTTGGTCTTGTCGAACAGTCGCGTGGCCCGCGCCAGGTCGCCCGGCGAGGTCTTCTGCCCGCCCGAGCCGGCGCTGCGGCTCAACAGGAACAGCGTCGCGAAATCCTGCTTCGTCACCCCCAGGGCCAGGCAGGCAATGGCCAGGCCCTCGCCGCCGGGGCCGTAGAGTATCTCAGCGCGCCGCGGCATGGAAATCTTGGTCCACTCCTCGAAAAGGGCTTCGAAGAGGGGCACCTGCCCCTGGCGCAGCGTCTTGATCAGCAGCGCGGCGTTGACCGGCCGCTCGGCCGCCATGGAGCGCGCCAGCTCGGCGGCGGTCTTCTCCATGTTGTCGCCGCCGCCGTTGCCGTTGCGGGACTCTTCCACCGTCTCCAGCACGCTGCTTTCCAGCGCGTCGTCCAGGGCGGTGGGATGGATGTCGTAGTTCTGCAGGATCTCGCTGCGCAGGCTGGCAGCGACGACCCAGTAGAGGCGGGTCGCCAGCTCGGCGGTCAGGTCCTGGCGGCGCACCAGCGGTTCCTGGTAGCTGTCGATGTGCTCGGCCTGCTCGGCCAGGTAGGCCAGGGTGGCCTTGGAGATGCGCGCGCTGTGGTTTTCCAGCAGGGCGGTGATGACGTCGCTGTCCTGGGTGTTGACCAGCTCGTCGGAGACGGCTTCGCTGAGGTCGCGGCGGCGGGCGATGGCGATCTGATGCTGGCGGCTGCGGTGCTGGATGATGCGGATCAGCTCTTCGTCCGACAGCAGGGTGGAGCGCAGCAGCACCGGCTGGGCCACGGCGAACTCGTCGTTGGCCAGAGCGACGACGAGGGCGTGGGGGGCCGCGGCGTTGCGGGACAGGCGCTCGGCCAGTCGCTGGCGGATCGGGACTTCGAACTCGTGGATCAGCTTGTCGAGGATGTCGAACATCAGGTCGCGTTCCTGATCGCTCAACATGTGCTCGCGCTCAAGGGAGAGCTGCGCGATGCGCGTCGTCAGCTGTTCGCGACCCTCAATCGATTTGTCCAGCGCAAGCTGCAACAGAGAATGAAGATCTTGATCCTGATCGTTCATTCAGTCCTTCCCGATGTCCTCGGTCACCCTGTCCAACCGGTCCGGAGGCCTCACCACGAGCACCTCCGGCAGCAGCCCGGCGATGCCTCGCTTCTGCTGGGCCTCATTATCGATTCGGACAAGACGACCGTCCCCCGCAAGAAATAGTAAATTAAGGTAAAAACAATGTGAAGGTTGATCTTTATTTCTTCTAGCGGTTTGCCTTGGAAACGCCGAAGTAATCGCCCTGTTGCCAGGAATTGGGCCTCTGCGAATGTTACGGAGTGGTGGCCGCGACCATTTCAGCGGTCCTCCGAAGCTGCCTGCTGTCTTCCTTCCGTTCCAAATCATTCATAAAATCCAATGGCTTATGAATAGGGCTCAAAACCGCCCCGGCCCGCAGGCCGGGGAGCCGGACGCCCGACAGGTCTGGCGCCGTCTATTTAGTTAGAGTGATTAAATATAATGAATAATTGATTACAATCTGTACTGCAGCGGAGCCCGTTACGGGGGTCGGGATTCACCTGGCCTTAACCGGGCGCCGAAAATACTGCCCCCATGCAAACCGGAGCCAGCTCTTCCTCGCCGTTCTCCCTGGGGATAATGAAGACCCTGGGCCTCGATTCGCCGGGCGCTTCCGCGGCCGGCGGGGCGGCCTCCGCAGCGGGTGGCGTCACGGCGACCCCTGCCGGCGAAGCCGTGGCCGCTGCGGCCGGCGGCGCGCCGCTCGAGAAGTCGGCGGTGGAGCCGGCGGCGGCCTTCGACGCTGCCGGCGCCGACCTGGGCGTGGCCAAGAACATCCCGCGCGGCAGCTTCGTCGATTTGAAGGTCTGATCGCCCTTGCCGGCGGCCCTGCCGGACTTCCTGACCCTTCCTTGTCGTCCCGCCCGCGCTGCGCCACAGTAGTGTCATGGGCGCTTCCGACGATCTGAAGAAAAACCCCGCCGGCGGCGGCGATGCGCCCGGCGCGCGCTTCGAGCGCCGGGTGCCGGAGGGCGACGACCGCACGCGGCTGGTTTGCGCCGACTGCGGCTTCGTCAACTACGAGAACCCCAAGATCGTCGTCGGCTCGGTGGCCGCCTGGGAGGGCAGGATCCTGCTGTGCCGCCGCGCCATCGAGCCGCGCCGCGGTTTCTGGACCCTGCCTGCCGGCTATCTGGAACTGCACGAGGAGGCCGCGGAAGGCGCCCGCCGCGAAGCCTGGGAGGAGGCGCGCGCCCGCCTGGAGATCGACCAGCTGCTGGCGGTCTATTCGATCCCGCGGATCTCGCAGATCCAGCTGATGTTCCGGGCCCGCCTGACCTCGCCGGAGGTGGCGGCCGGGCCGGAGACCCTGGAGCTTGATCTCTTCGAATGGCAGGAGATTCCGTGGGACCAGCTCGCATTTCCCTCGGTACACTGGGCGCTCGCGGACTATCGCGCCGTGCGGGATCAGCGGGTCTTCGCACCGCGCGGCAATCCGCCGGGGGAGGACGGCGGGCTCAGCCACCCCTAGCCGCTTCGCCGGGGCGGAGCGAAAGGAGGCCGTGCCATGAAGACCTGCAAGACGTGGTTGGGGCCGCTTGTCCTGGGTTTGCTGCTCCAGGGTGCCCTCGCCGCGCCCGCGGGGGCCGCCGATCCGCTTTTCGCGCACGAGCAGCCGCGTTACCGCAGCGGCGCCGAGCTGCTGGAGGACTGCAACTCGACCGAGCCCGTGGCCCAGGCGCGCTGCGCCGGCTACGTCATGGCGGTGGCCGACATGCTGGGCGGCGCCTCGGCGCGCATCGACGGCCTGCAGGCCTGCCTCAAGGGCAACGAGACCCTGGAGGAACTGCTGCAGGTGGTGCGCCGGCACCTGGAGGCGAACCCGGCGCGCGCGGTCCTGAAGGGTGACGGCGCGGTGGCCTACGCCCTGTCGATCTACCGGCCCTGCGGGGAGTCCGACGCCACTTTCGAGGAACGGCTGCGGAAGGATCTCTCGCCGGAGCGCTGATCTTCCAGCAGGCTCCGGACGGCCCGCAGCTCTGCGCGCATCTCCTTCAGGTCGTCTTCCAGGCGCTGCGCGTCGCCGTGCGACTGCCGGCTGAACTCGGCGAGGGCCTGCTGGTTCTCCGCGTCGTGCTGGCTTTGCATGGCGTTGACAATGATGGCGATGAAGAGGTTCAGCACGGCGAAGCTGGTGATCAGGATGAAGGGTACGAAGAAGGCCCAGGCCAGGGGATAGACCTCCATGACCGGACGCACGATGCCCATCGACCAGCTCTCCAGGGTCATGATCTGGAACAGCGAGTAGGCCGAGGCGCCGATGCTGCCGAACCACTCCGGAAAGGCGGCGCCGAACAGCTTGGTCGCCATGACCGAGAAGACGTAATAGAGCAGCCCCAGCAGCGCGACGATGGAAGCCATGCCAGGGATCGCGCCCAGCAGCGCCTGCACCACCTTGCGCATCGAGGGGACCACGGAGACCAGGCGCAGCACCCGCAGCACGCGCAGCGCCCGCAGCACCGAGAAGGCGGCGGAGGCGGGCACCAGGCTGATGGCCACCACGGCGAAGTCGAAGAGGTTCCAGGGGTCGGCGAAGAAGCGACGACGGTAGGCCCAGAGCTTCAGCAGGATCTCGGCGGCGAAGACGGCGACGATGATGCGGTCGAGGGTGACCAGCAGGCCGCCGGCCGCCGCCATGGCGTCGGGCACGGTTTCCAGGCCCAGGATGCCGGCGTTGACGAGGATGAGGGCGGTGATGCTGCGCTGGAAGACGGCCGACTCGAGGAAGTTCTGCAGTCGCAGGCTCATCCCCCGGTCCTGCGGCTGCGCCGCTGCCGCCGTCGAATTCTCCGTCACGCCGTCACTCCTCATCCCTGCGGTTGGCCGTTGCGGCTTTAAATGAGGCGAAGAGGCGCCGGCTTCAAGAAGCGGCGGCGGCCGGGCCGTCTCCCTCGAACAGCGCGCGTTGCCGGCGCAGCCTCTCGTACAGCAGGTCCAGCAGGGCGCGGATGCGCGCGCTGCGCTGCAGGTCCGGGTGGGTGAGCAGCCAGAGCTCGGTATCGAGCGCCGGCACCGGCTTGCCGACGCGCTGCAGTTCAGGGTCGCCGTCGCCCAGGAAGCAGGGCAGCAGCGCCAGGCCGAGCCCGGCGCGCGCGGCGCTGGCCTGGTTGAAGAGGGAGTTGGAGCGAAAGCCTATGTTGTGCCGGTCGACGTTGTCGGCGAGCCAGCGTGCCGCGGCCGGCGGGCCGGCGCCTTCCTCCCAGGCGATCCAGCGCTGCGTGGCGAGTTCGTCTGTGCCCGGCGGCCTCCGGCCGGCGGCGGCGTAGACCGCGCTGGCCAGCCCGGCGATACGGCGCCCGGCCAGGGTCTCCGGCGGGCGGCGCGTGGGGCGCAGCGCCACATCGGCCTCGCGCCGGGTCAGGTTCAGCATGCGGTTGTCGACGATCAGCTCCACCGTGATGTCGGGATAGCTTTCGCGGAAGCTGGCCAGGGCCGGCATGACCATGACCTCGGCGATATCGTCCGGCGCCGTCAGCCGCAAGGAGCCGGTGAGCCGCAGGTCGTGCCCGCTGAGCCGGCGCTCCAGCGCCTCCACCTCGGCCTCGACCCGCTCGGCGGTGCGCAGCAGGTCCTCGCCGGCGGTGGTGGTGACGTAGTTGCCGCCCTGGCGCTCGAAGAGGCGGGTGCCGAGCCGGCCCTCGATGGTGGCGAGGCGGCGGAACACCGTGGAGTGGTTGACCCTGAGGCGCCGGGCCGCGCCGGCCAGGGTGCCCTCGCGGGCGATGGCCAGCAGGGTGCGCAGGTCGCCGGTGATGTCGGGGGTCGGGCTCATGGGCGCTGGGCTCCGCGGAGGGGTGTTTGCATGAATGCAATAGAATTTTGCATTCTTTGCTGATCGACGTGCGCAAAAGCAAAACATATCTCTCTTCGCACCACAAGACGCCGCGATCCACCTCCAGCGGACGCCGCGCGAAGAGGAGAAGCATCATGATCGATAGCAAGACCGCCCCTTACGCCGCCCTGGTCCTTCGGATCGCCCTGGGCGTCATGCTCCTGGCCCACGGCCTGGTGCTGAAGGTTTTCATTTTCACCGTTCCCGGCACCGTCGGCTTTTTCGAGTCCATCGGCCTGCCCGGCTCCTTCGCCTACCTGACCATCCTGGCCGAGGTCGCCGGCGGCATCGCCCTCATCCTCGGCATCCAGGTGCGCCTCGTCGCGCTCGGCGTGCTGCCGGTGCTGATCGGCGCCCTCTGGTTCCACGCCGGCAACGGCTGGGTCTTTTCCAACGAGGGCGGCGGCTGGGAGTACCCGCTGTTCCTGATCGTCGCCACCGCCGTGCAGGCCCTGCTGGGCGCCGGCGCCTACGCCGTGAACCTGCCGCTGACGTCGGCCCAGCGGGCGGCCCAGAAGGCCGCTGCCTGACCGGCGGTACCCGGGGTCCCTGATCCCGCGCGGGGAAACCTCCGCGCGGGAGAGCCCCCAGCGGCACACCTGGGGCCGCGTGCCGCCCGGGTCCCTTCAAGAGGAAGCCCTGCCCCCCAGCGGATCCTTCCTCTTTCCGCGGCGGCGCGCGGCCCTCTTTCTTGAGGGAGGACCAAAACAATGAAAGCCCTGATCCACGGCGTCTGGCATTCCCCGGTCGAGGACCGCGCCGCCTACGACGCGGCGCGCGCCGCCCAGCCCGAGAACCTCTTCCGGCGGTGGGTCAACGCCGATCCGGCGGCGGCCTTTCCCGCCCGGGCCGGGCGCTATCACCTCTACGTCTCCTACGCCTGCCCTTTCGCCCACCGCACCATCCTCTACCGGGCGCTGCTCGGCCTGGAAGAGGTGCTGCCGATGTGGGTGGCCCACCCGCGCTGGAGCGGCCCCGACGGCTGGACCTTCACGCCTGACCCCGTCTTCCCCGAAGTGACGGAGGACGGCGAGAACGGTGTCGGCGCGCTGTGGCAGCTCTACCGGCAGGCGGCACCGGATTTCACCGGCAAGGTGACGGTGCCGGTGCTGTGGGACAGCGAGACCAGAACCATCGTCAGCACCGAGTCCGCCGACATCATGCGCATGCTGGACCTCGGCTTCGCCGGCCTGCGCGACCCAAGTTCAAAGGAGGGCGACACGACCTTCTATCCGGCGCGCCTGCGCGACGACATCGACGCCCTGGGCGGCTTCATCCGCCGCAAGGTGAACGGCGGCGTCTACAAGGCGGGCTTCGCCGCCGAGCAGGAATCATTCGATGCCGCGGTCGCGGAGTTCTTTGCCGCCCTCGACCACCTGGAAGGACTGCTCGACGACGGCCGGCCCTACCTGCTCGGCAAGTGCGCCACCGAGGCCGACTGGCTGCTGTTCCCGACACTGGTACGCCTGGATGCGGTCTACGCGGGCGCCCTGAAGGTGAACCTGAAACGCCTGTCGGACTATCCGAAGCTGCAGGCGCACACGCAGCGTCTCTACGACTGGCCCGGCGTCGCCGCGACGGTGAAGCTGAACCACGTGAAGCGCCACTACTACGACGACCTGGGCGTGACCAACCTCTCGCTGATCCCGCCGGGCCCCAAGACGCCCTTTGAGGCGGCGGCCTAGATCGATCCTCGACCAAGTGGATCCACCTGACCGAGGATCACTTAATCTATCTCACAAAGGTTAGAGCAACCGACCCGCGTCCGCCTGGACGCGGGTCGATCTAGCAGCAGAGCGCACACGACAGAGCTGTGCAGATCCACGACACCGCAATCAGCCATAGGGAAACGCGGTTGGTCAGTTCGTCGCAATTCGATCGAACGCGTCTGGTTGCAGCTTTCCCGTCTTCAGCAAGTGTTGCAGGGCGCATGCCAGTGAGAGAGCGTCGTCGAGCGCGTCATGCTGCTGCAAAGGGGGGTGCTCGACACCATAGTAGTCGGCCAGCTTGCTGCTGGGCGTCTTGACAATATCCTCTGCTGGCATCCCCGCCGCTAGCACAAGTCTGACCGCATTGTCGAAACGTTCGACAGGAATGGGCGGCTGAACGCCCGCAACGTAGCAACTGATAGCGACCATGTTCAGCTCGTCCTTCCCCCAGGACCAGAAACATGCGCCTTCTGAGAAGCGATCGACCTGCGCAAGGGCGTCCCGCAAAGCCATGCCCTCGGCCTGTATCTTCTCTTCGCTGATACCGGTCAGAGAGGTGAAGAAGGGATCGATCGCACAGTTGTTGCCAAGACGGTCTGTGGGCTGAACGTAAGCCTTGAACCTATCCAGGAGGGGAAAATCACCTTCCAGCCCAAGTTTCACGGCGCCGATCTGCGCAACGACCGGATCGGGGTCGTAGGCTGCGCACCAGAACCTATTTTGTGAACCTTGGACACAAAGGAATTCGCAGTCGAATACGATAGCGACGTTCATGACCGGCGCCTCCCAGAAACGGCTTCACGCTTGATCTGCATAACCACGCGGGGCGAGATCTTTGCGACAAGGTTGAAGGTCTGCAAGAGGTCAATTGCGACCGTGCAACGAGCGCCGGCTGTTTCGCCGGCTCCAGCCGCAACTAGTTCTTTTCGTCGAGCCCGACCAGCGCGCGGGCGAAGTCGCGGGCGGCGAAGGGGCGGAAGTCCTCGGCGCCTTCGCCGACGCCGATCACGTGGACCGGCAGGCCGAACTTCTCGGCCAGGGCGACCAGCACGCCGCCGCGCGCCGAGCCGTCCAGCTTGGTGACCACCAGGCCGGTGACCTCGACCAGCTCCTTGAAGGTGCCGACCTGGGTCAGCGCGTTCTGGCCGGTGGTCGCGTCGAGCACCAGCACCACGTGGTGCGGCGCCTCGGGCTCGACCTTCTTGATGACGCGGGAGACCTTCTGCAGCTCGGCCATGAGCTCGGCCCTGTTGTGCAGGCGCCCGGCGGTGTCGATCAGCAGCACGTCGTCGCCGGCGGCCTTGGCCTGCTCCACCGCCTCGAAGGCGAGGCCCGCCGCATCGGCGCCCTGCTTGCCGGCGACCACGGC
>JBNKHC010000338.1:0-12009 GCA_050290145.1 Kiloniellaceae bacterium
CGGGGCATCCTGCTGATCGTCGCGGCCTTCTGCACCTTCGCCATGCTGGACACCACGGCCAAATACCTGGTGCAGAGCTACCCCACGGCCCAGGTGGTCTGGGCGCGCTATGTCGGGCACGTGGTGCTGGCCGCCGCCATCCTGCTGCCCATCCACGGCCGCGGCCTGCTGCACAGCCGGCGCCCGGGGCTGCAGGTGGTGCGCTCCCTGTTCCTCTTCGCCGCCACCTGCACCAACTTCGCCGCCCTGCAGTTCCTGCAGCTGGCGCAGACCTCCTCGATCCAGTTCTCCACGCCGCTGATCGTGGCGGTGCTGGCCATTCCGCTGCTGGGCGAGCACATCGGCCCCAGGCGCTGGGTCGCCATCTTCATCGGCTTCGCCGGCGTGCTCATCGTCATACGCCCGGGCCTTGGCCTGGTGCATTGGGCTGCCGGCCTGTCGGTGCTGACCGCGCTCAGCGGTGCGCTCTACCAGATCACCACCCGCAAGCTGGCCGGCGTGGACCGGGCGGTGACGACGCAGTTCTACAGTGCGCTCATCGGCGCCATCGTCATCACGCCCCTGGTGCCCTTCATCTGGCAGACACCGGACCTCACCGGCATCCTGCTGATGGTCCTGCTGGGCGCCCTGGGCGGCTTCGGCCACTGGATGCTGATCCTTGCGCACCGCCTGGCGCCAGCGCCCATCCTGGCGCCCTTCCTCTACATCCAGCTGCTGCCCATGATCCTGCTCGGCTATCTGGTGTTCGGCGATTTCCCGGACCAATGGACCCTGGTCGGCGCCGGCGTGGTCGTGTTCAGCGGCCTCTACCTCTTCTACCGCGAGCGCCGGGTGAAGGCGATCCGCCCGCCGGTCCTGCCGCCGGACTGAGCCCGCCGCTTTTCAGTGGCCCATCACAGGCCCGCCCGCTATGAAAGGTTCTCCAACCGCCGGGCCGCAACCCGGCCTGTGACTGGCGAAATCCTTCATGCCCTATTCCACACTGAAAAAGCGCCTCGATGCCGGTGACATCGTCGTCCTGGACGGGGCCACCGGCACCGAGCTGCAGCGCCGCGGCGTCGCCATGGACCCCGCCGCCTGGTGCGGCGTGGCCAGCCTCGCCAACCAGCAGACCCTGAGCGAGATCCACGCCGACTACATCGCCGCCGGCGCCGAAGTGGTGACCGCCAATACCTTCGCCACCTCGCGCGTGGTTCTGGCCCAGGCCGGCTACGGCAACCGGGTGGAGGAGATCAACCGCGCCGCCGTCGAGGCCGCCCTCAAGGCCCGCGAGCAGGCCGGCAATCCCGAGGTCGTGGTCGCGGCCTCCCTCAGCCACATGGTCTACATCGCCAGCGACAAGGAACCGGGCCCGGAGTTCATGCCGAGCGAAGAAGAGGCCGCCGAAGCCTTCCGCGAGCAGGCGGAGATCCTGAGGGCCGCCGGGGCGGAGCTGATCCTGCTGGAGATGATGTACCACCCGACGCGCATTCCGCAGGCGCTGGCGGCGGCCCGGGCGACCGGCCTGCCGGTCTGGTTCGGCCTTTCCGCGCGCGCCGGCGGGGACGGCCGCCTGCTGAGCTTCTACGACAACGCGGAGATCCCGCTGGCCCGAATTATCGAGCTGATCCCCGGGACGGGCATCGACGCCGCCGGCTGCATGCATACCGGCGCCGAGATTACCGGCGCGGTCCTGGACCAGATCCGCAAGCGCTTCAAGGGACCGCTGCTGGCCTACCCCGACAGCGGCTACTTCGAGATGCCGGACTGGCATTTCCACGACATCATCGCGCCGCAGCGCCTCGAGCGATTCTATCTCGGCTGGCTGGAGGGCGGCGTGCAGATCATCGGCGGCTGCTGCGGCCTGACGGTCGAGCACGTGAAGGCCGCGGTGCGCGCCCGCGACCGCTACCAGGATGCGCTGTAGGGTCGCTGCAAGACCAGCCCTGCGTCCTTCGAGACGCGCCGCCGGGCTCGCGCCCGGCCACGCTCCTCAGGATGAGGGACATTTCGGCTGGCAGAAAGAAAAGTCCTCATGCTGAGGAGCCCCGAAGGGGCGTCTCGAAGCACGCACCTCGGTAGTCCAGCGACCTCTGGAAAGAACTACAGCGTCACGCCGCCGTCGACGATCATCGCCGTGCCGGTGGTGTAGGCGGCGACGTCGCTGGCCAGGTAGACCGCCATGCCGGCGATCTCCTCCGGCGTGCCCAGGCGGCCGATGGGCTGGCGGGCGATAAAGGCCTTGCGCGCTGCCACCGGGTCGTCGAAAGCGTTGATGCGGTCGTCCAGCGAAGGGGACTCGATGGTGCCCGGGCAGATGCAGTTGCAGCGGATGCCCTGCTTGATGAAGTCCGCCGCCACCGCCTTGGTGAGGCCGATCACCGCCGCCTTGCTGGCGCCGTAGACAAAGCGGTTGGGCAGGCCGCGCAGAGAAGAGGCCACCGAGGCCATGTTGATGATCGAGCCGCCGCCGCCCTCCAGCATGGCCGGCAGAAAAGCGCGGATCATGCGGTACATGGACTTCACGTTGAGGTCGAAGGAGAAGTCCCAGTCCTCCTCCGGACAGTCCAGAATGGTGCCGTTGTGCACGAAGCCGGCGACGTTGCAGAGCACGTCGAGCGGCGGCATCTCCGCGGCCAGGGAGTTGACCGCCTGGGGGTCCATAACGTCGAGGCGCCGCACGGCGATGCCCGGCGTGCCGGACAGTTCTTCCAGGCGGTCGAGATTGATGTCGGTCGCCGTGACCTCGGCGCCCTCCGCGGCGAAAGCCAGGGCGGTGGCCCGGCCGATGCCCTGTGCCGCCGCCGTCACCAGCGCGGTCTTGCCTGACAGGCGGTCTCCCATAGTGAACGACTCCTGTTAGTGAGAATGCCTCGGCAGGTTCTTGACCACCTGGTGGTAGTGCGTCGCCGGCTCCAGGCAGCCGCCGCCGGCAAGCTGACCCACGGCGCCGCGGTACATCTCCTGCCAGGGCGTCTGGTTCTCAAGCTCCGGCGGCTTGTAGTCCTTGCGGCGCGCGGCCAGTTCCTCGTCGTCGATCAGCAGGTCGACGCGCCGCGCATTGAGGTCGATACGCACGCGGTCGCCGGTCTGCAGGATCGCCAGGCCGGAGCCCACCGCCGATTCCGGCGAGGCGTTGAGGATCGAGGGGCTGCCCGAGGTGCCGCTCTGGCGGCCGTCGCCGATGGTCGGCAGCTCGATGACGCCTGCCTTGATGAGGGAGTCCGGCGGCTGCATGTTCACCACCTCCGCCGAGCCGGGATAACCGACCGGCCCGCAGCCGCGCACGAAGAGCAGGCAGTTCTCGTCGATATTCAGCGCGGGGTCGTTGATGCGGTGATGGTAGTCCTCCGGCCCTTCGAAGACGATGGCGCGGCCCTCGAAGACGTTCTCGTGGCCCGGCCGGGAGAGATACTGCTCGCGGAAATGGTCGGTGATGACCGAGGTCTTCATGATCGCCGAGTCGAAGAGATTGCCGCTCAGCACCACGAAGCCGGCCTCCTCCATCAGCGGATTGTCGTAGGCGCGGATGACGTCGCGGTCGCTGGCCACCGCGTCGCTGTGCAGCTCGCCCATGGTCTTGCCCGCGACGGTCATGGCGTCCGTGTTGATCTTGCCGGCGCGGATCAGCTCGCCCATCACCGCGGGCAGGCCGCCGGCGCGGTGGTAGCCCTCGGCCAGGTGCGTGCCGGCGGGCTGGACGTTCACCAGCAGCGGGATGTCGTGACCGAAGGTCTGCCAATCCTCGATCGCCAGGTCGACACCCATGTGGCGGGCGATGGCGTTGACGTGGATCGGGCAGTTGGTGGAGCCGCCGATGGCTGAATTCACCACGATGGCGTTCTCGAAGGCGGCCCTGGTCATGATCTTGGAGGGGGTCAGCTCCTCCCACACCATGTCGACGATGCGCCGGCCGGTCTCATAGGCCATCTGCCCGCGCTCGCGGTAGGGCGCCGGGATCGCGGCGGCCCCGGGCAGCATCATGCCCAGCGCCTCGGCCAGGGAGTTCATGGACGACGCCGTGCCCATGGTGTTGCAGTGGCCGGCGCTGGGGGCCGAAGCCGCCACCATGCTGATGAACTCGTCGTAGTCGATCTCACCGGTGGCAAAGAGGCGCCGCGCCTCCCACACCACGGTGCCGGAGCCGACCAGCTTGCCGTTCCAATGACCGTCCAGCATCGGGCCGCCGTTCATCGCGATGGCCGGCATGTCGACCGTGGCCGCCGCCATGAGGCAGGCGGGCGTGGTCTTGTCGCAGCCGGTGGTGAGGATCACGCCGTCAATGGGATAGCCGTGCAGGATTTCGACCAGGCCAAGGTAGGCGAGGTTGCGGTCCAGCGCCGCCGTTGGACGGCGCCCGGTCTCCTGGATCGGGTGCACCGGAAACTCGAAGGCGACGCCACCGGCATCGCGGATGCCGTCGCGCATGCGGCGGGCGAGATCCACGTGGATGCGGTTGCAGGGCGAAAGGTCGCTGCCGGTCTGGGCGATGCCGATGATGGGCTTGCCTGACGTCAGCTCTTCCTTGGTGAGGCCGTAGTTCAGATAGCGCTCGAGATAGAGCGCCGTCATGCCGGGATTGTCCCTGTCGTTGAACCAGCTTTGGCTGCGCAGCCTCCGGTCCATCTTGGCAATTTTCACGGGGTATTTCCTCCAACCTCTGTTATTCGGTGCGAAACGGACCGGTGATTCCGCGTCCTGACCGCTTCGCCCCGCTTGGCCCGCTGCCGCTCACGGCGACACCGGGCAATCTTGTGAAACTCCACTCGGCCGCCTGCCGCTCCTAGGCCTGACCCTCCAGGTCGCGGGGCCGGATGAAGGCCAACAGCTCAGCCGGCACCGCGCCCAGGGATTCCCAGGCCGCGACCCGGAACCGCGCCAGCGCGGCCGTTGGAAACTTCTCCGCCATGTGCCGCGCCGCCGCGCTGCGGTCCTGCCCCTCTGTCGCTTGGGCCAGCCCCAGCGCCAGCCGTTCCAGTCCCGGATTGTGGGCGATCAGCAGGATGCGCCCCGTCTCCGGGCTCTGGCGGCGCAGGATTGCAAGCATTCGGCTCGGCGGCGCCAGATAGAGAGACTTCAAATAACTGATTTCAGGCGCCGATGCTAGCGCTGTCAACACCAGTTCCAGTGTTTCCCGGGCCCGCCGGGCCGAGGAACAGAGCACCAGGTCGGGCTCAAGTCCCTGGGCGCGCAGGTATTCCCCCATCTGCGGCGCCGCCCGGCGGCCGCGTTTGGCCAGGGGGCGGTCGAAGTCATCCAGGGCGGGGTCCTGCCAATCTGACTTGGCATGGCGCAGCAGCAGCAATTCCGGCATTTTCGGCCTTTCTGAACAGAACGTTGCCCTGGTTTTCCAGCGGCAGGGGACAAGACGCTTGCGCCCTCCGGCAGTTTTTCGCGAAGCTAGGTAACTAACAAGAACGGCGGGCCACCGCGGCGGGATTTTACCGCCCAAAGCGCCCCCAACCAGGGAGCAAGGCGTTCTGCCGCCGCAATGGCGCGGCACGGACGCTGCTTGAGGCGGCCTTGCATGACCACATGAAGGCCCACCCCGGACAGAACCCGGGCGACGGCGTGAGACGGGAACACGGGTAGACTGGCGGATGACGGCCGAAACCTCCGCAGCGACGGAAACCGAGCTCAAGCTGCGCGGCGACCCCGAAACCCTGCAGCGGCTGTGGCAGGCCCTGCCGCGGACCGGGGGTGCGGGCAAAAGTGCGCCTAAAATCAAAGACCTGGAGAACGTCTACTACGACACGGCCGA
This sequence comes from Kiloniellaceae bacterium, assembly GCA_050290145.1. Taxonomy (GTDB): domain Bacteria; phylum Pseudomonadota; class Alphaproteobacteria; order Kiloniellales; family Kiloniellaceae; genus Pelagibius. The sequence continues at coordinate 5,741 of JBNKHC010000338.1, forward strand.
CCTGCGGCTGCGCAAGCGCGGCCTCGCCTTTCGCATCCGCCGCGACGGCAGCCGCTTCATCCAGACGGTGAAGACCGGCGATACCGCGAGCTCCGCGGTGATGACCCGCGGCGAGTGGGAAGCCGAAGTGCCCTCCCTGGAGCCGCAGCCGGACCTGGTCGACGACCCGCAGATCCGCGCCGCCCTGGGCCTTATCCTGCCGGGCGAACTGCGGCCCGTCTTCACCACCCGCGTGCACCGCGAGATCGTCGAGGTCAACGGCACGGACACCCGCGGCCGCCTGAAGGCCATCGAGGCCGCCTTCGACCGCGGCGAAATCGAGGCCGCAGGCGGGCGCGAGCCGCTCTCCGAGATCGAGCTGGAACTGAAGGAGGGCCCGCCGCGCGCCCTCTTCGACCTCGCCCTCTTCCTGCAGGACGTCGCCCCGACCCAGATCGAGACGCGCAGCAAGTCAGCGCGCGGCTATGCCCTGGCCACCGGGCGCAAGCCGACCTCGCACCGCGCGGAATCCCTGGAGCTGATGGCCAAGATGCGCGTCGACGACGCCCTGGCGGCGATCCTGGGGAACTGCCTCAGGCACTGGACCGCCAACGAGCTGGCCGCCCTGGACGGCAGCGACCCGGAAGGGGTGCACCAGCTCCGGGTCGGCCTCAGGCGTTTCCGCTCGGCGCTTTCGGTCTTCGGCGACCTGCTGCCGCCGGCGCAGCTGGACTGGCTGAAGGCGGAGGCCAAGTGGGCGCTGAATGCGCTCGGCCCCGCGCGCGACTGGGACGTCTTCCAGGCGGAGCTGCTGGCGCCGCTGGAAGCGCATCGCGCCGGCGACCCGGATCTCGCGGTGCTGCGCGCGGCGGCGCGCGAACGCCAGGCCTTAGCCTATCAGCAGGTCCGCGAAGTGCTCTCGGCGCCGCGCTACACCCGCTTCCTGCTGCAGCTCGGCGGCTGGCTGGAAGACCGCGGCTGGCACTGCGCCGAGCTGACCGCCGAACAGGACAAGGCCCTGAACCAGCCGCTATTGGGCCTGGCCACCACGCTGCAGGCGAGGCGGCACCACAAGGCCCTGAAACTCGGCAAGGGTTTCAAGCGGTTGCCTATCGCCGAGCGCCATCAACTGCGCATTGCCGTGAAGAAGCTGCGCTACACCACGGAATTCTTTCGCGATCTCTACCCGGCCAGGCGCGCCAAGCCCTACCTGGCGGCGCTGCGCGACCTGCAGGAAAGCCTCGGCCATCTGAACGACGTGGCGGTGGCCGAACACCTGCTGGCCGAGCTGACGCAGAATGCGGGCCGGGGCAAGGCTGCCGGCCGGCTGCACGAGGCCGCCGGGCGGATGATCGGCTGGTACGACCGCGCCCTGCTGGACTTCGAGCCGGACATGCGGCGCACCTGGAAGTCCTTCGCCGCCTCCGCCCCGTTCTGGGACAAGCCCAAGAAGCAAAAGGCCTGAAATGATTACCGTTCTCGTTGCCAACCCCAAGGGCGGCTGCGGCAAGACCACCGTCGCCACGCACCTGGCCGCGGCCTTCGCCCAGGCCGGGCTGCGCACCGCCCTGGCCGACGCCGACAGGCAGGGCAGCAGCCTCGGCTGGCTGCGCAGCCGCCCGGACAGCGCGCCGGCGATCCAGGGGCTCGACTGGCACGACGGCCCCCAGAAAATATCCAAGGGCAAGCCGCCCAAGCAGGTCGACCGCCTGATCATCGACGCACCCGCCGCCATGAAGATGAAGAAGATCGAGGAGCTGCTGCGCCTGGCCGACGTCATCGTGGTGCCGGTGCTGCCCTCGGGCTTCGACGAACCGGTGACCAGCGCGTTCCTGAAGCAGCTCGAGGCGCTGAAGCCGATCCGCAAGAGCAAGACCGCCGTCGCCGTCGTGCGCAACCGGGTGCAGAGCGGCACCCGCATGGCGGCCAAGCTCGACAAGTTCATACTGGGGGTCGGCCATACCGGCGCCGGGCGCCTGCGCCACCGCCTGGTCTACGCCGACGTCGCCGGGCGCGGCCTCAGTGTCTTCGACCTGACCGGCAAGCAGAACGAGGCCCTGCGCGAGGACTGGGCGCCGCTGCTGCGCTACATCGAGAACTGCGACCCGGCCATGCCGTCCAAGGCCGCCGGGGAATAGCCCGGCCGCCTCTCAGGCGTCCGCCCGGGCCTGCTCGACCGCGGCGCGGAAGGGGGCGACGCGCGGGGCCACCTCGGCCGGGCCGTCGCCGGGCTTGTAGAGGCTGCCGCCCAGGCCGAAGCCCCGCACCCCCGCCTGCCAATAAGGCAGGATCTTCTCCGGCGTGATGGAACCAACCGCCAGGATCGGCAGCGCCGGCGGCAGCACCGCCTTCATCGCCTTCACCACCGCCGGGGGGATCCCCTCGGCGGGGAAGAGCTTCAGGGCGTCAGCCCCGGCGCGGGCCGCGCGCAGGCCTTCGCTGGGCGTGGCGAAGCCGGGCACGACAATCAGCTCGTCCGCCGCGCAGGCGGCGATCACGGCGGGGTCGCTGTTGGGAGTGACCACCAGGCGCCCGCCGACCTCCACCACGCGGCTGACGTCCGCCGTATCGAGCACGGTGCCGGCGCCGATCAGAACGTCCTCGCCGAAGGCCTGCGCCAGGGCCGCGATGCTCTTCAAGGGCTGCGGCGAGTTCAGCGGCACCTCGATCATGGTGATGCCGGCCTCGACGAGCGCTTCGCCGATGGCCACCACCTCCTCCGGCTTCACGCCGCGCAGGATCGCCACCAGGGGCAGGCCCTCGAGCCAGGGCTTCAATCCGTTCATGGTCAGGTGCCGCCCTCTCTCAGCTGTTGCGCCAGGGCGAAGAGGCCGGCGGCGACGGCGTCGGCCTGCAGGGTGACGACCGTCTTGCCCAGCTTGCCCAGCGCCGCTTCGTAGAGCGCCGTCAGGGCCGGCGCACCCAGCAGGAAGACCTCGGCCTCGTCTTCACCGACCGTCGAGGCCAGCTCGTCGCCGATCAGCAGGCCGGAGAGGTAGCTGCGCACCTCGTCCTCCGGCAGGTCGCCGGCCAGCACCCGGCTGCGCGCCGTGAAGAGGCGGTTCAGCAGGCCGCCTTCCTGCGCCAGGGTCACGCCTTCCAGGAACCAGCGGTCCGCGTTCACCGCACCCTTGGTCATCAGGCGGCCGAGGATGGAATGGCCCTGCAGCAGGTCGTAGACCTCCCCGGTCATGTAGGTGGCGAATCCCTGGATGGCGGCCTTTTCGACCCGCACCCACTTGCTGTGGGTGCCGGGCAGGCAGACCAGGCCGCCGCCCGCCGGCATCTGCGCCAGGGCGCCCAGCACCTGGGTTTCCTCGCCGCGCATCACGTCGGGCTGGGCGGGGCGGGATTCGTCGAGCAGGCCGGGCACGATCCAGGCCTCACCCTCGCCCCAGTCGACGCGCTCCAGGCCGCCGGCGATGTCGGCCAGAGCCGCCGGACAGTCCACATAGGGAATTTCGCGCCAGCCCTGGCGGCTGCCGATCATGCCGCTCATGATCACCAGGGCGTCGGGCGCCTGCTTCAGCCAGTCCTCGACCTCGGCCAGCAGGGCCGCGGCGAAGTCGCCGCCGCGCACCCTCAGGATGCCGCCGGCCGATTCGCGCCGCTCCAGGATCTCTCCGGCGGCGTCCAGGCGATAGGCGCGGAAGGACGATGTGCCCCAGTCGACCGCAATGACCGCGTCGCTCACAGGTAATCCTCGATGTAGTTCTCGACGATGGTATCCAGGCTGGCATCCCGCGGCAGGCCCAGTTGCGTGGCGCGCTCGTAGGAGGCGTCCTTGGGCCAGCCGTCGCAGATCCGCTGGATGAAGGGATCGGGCTCGAAGACGATCTCGCCCAGCTTGCGGTCCCCCGCCACGCGGTGCAGTGCGTCGATCATGTCGCGCACGGTGACCGTGAAGCTGGGCAGACTGAAAGCCCGGTCGTCGCCGATGGCGGTGCCGTCGGCCTCGTGCAGAGCGATGAAGCCGTCGACGATGGCGCGGTACCCCAGCACCGGCATCACCGTGTCCTCCGCGACGGGGATCTTGCAGACCTCGCCATTCAGCGGCTCGCGGAACAGTCCGCTGACGAAGCTGGACGCCGCCAGGTTCGGCTTGCCAGGCCGCACGATGACCGTCGGCAGGCGCGCCGAGCGGCCGTCGAAGAAGCCCTTGCGGGTGTAGTCGTTGACCAGCAGCTCGCAGATCGCCTTGGTGGTGCCGTAGGTGGTCTGCGGCGTCTGCTTGGCGTGGTCGCCGACCACCGGCGCCATGCCGGCGCCGCCGAAGACCGCGATGGAGCTGGCGAAGACCACCCGCGGCAGGCTGGCGCGGGCGCGGCAGGCCTCGAAGACATTCAGGCCGCCGGTCAGGTTGACCCGCATGGCCAGATCGAAGTCCTTCTCGCCGCCGCCGCTGACCACCGAAGCCAGGTGGAAGACCGAGATGTCGTCGCGGTCGACCAGGGCGGCCACCTGCGCCGGATCGGAGATATCCCCGCTCACGATTTTCACCCGCGCGTCGGCCCAGGCCGGGCGCTCCGGCGGCTCCGCCACGTCGAAGAGCAACAGTTCGTCGATGGGCTCCTGCGAGCCGCTGGGCGCGGTCAGCCCGCCGCGCTGCAGCAATGCCTGCGCCAATCGTTGTCCAATGAAACCGGTTCCCCCGGTAATGACGACCTTCACAGCCTGCCTCCCTCTTTTCGGGCGCCGCCGGCCCGGAAAATCTTCCGGTTTCGGATCGGTCCACCTGCCAGCTTGGCGCTCGGTCACATGTTTGCTATTGATGGATAGCGCTATCCAAGGAAACTTCATAGCGTCGAAAACAACAAGCACCCGCAGCCGCGCGGAGGGAATTTCCGCGGCTGACGTGTGATTTCTGCCCGGGCGCTCAAGCAGCTGGAGAACAGTGTGAAGCCGGAACTGGTAATGGTCGGCCCGATGATGCCGCATGTCATGGAAGCGCTGGACAGCGACTTCACGGTCCACCACCTGTGGGAAGTTGAAGACAAGAAGGCCCTGCTCGCCGAGGTCGCCGACAAGGTGCGCGCCATCGCGACCAGCGGCCACCTGGGCGCGGATGCGGCCATGATGGACGCCCTGCCGAAGCTGGAGATCATCTCCTGCTACGGCGTCGGCGTGGACGCCATCGACCTGCCGCACGCCGCCAAGCGCAAGGTGATCGTCACCAACACGCCCGAGGTGCTGAACGACGACGTCGCCAACATGGCCATCGCCCTGCTGCTCGCCACCTCGCGCGAGATCGTCAACGGCGACCGCTACGTGCGCGCCGGCAAGTGGCTCAAGGGCGCCATGCACCTGACCCGCGCCATCCGCGGGCGCAAGCTCGGCATCCTGGGCCTGGGGCGCATCGGCAAGGACATCGCCCGCAAGGCGGAAGTCTTCGGCATGGAGATCGCCTACCACGGGCGGCACCAGCAGGACGACGTCAGCTACCGCTACTACGGCGACCTGGTGGAAATGGCCCACGACTGTGATTTTCTGGTCGCCATCTGCCCGGGCGGCCCGGCAACCGACAAGATCGTCAATCGTGCGGTGCTCGACGCCCTCGGCCCCGAAGGTACCTTCATCAACGTGGCCCGCGGCTCCGTCGTCGACGAGCCGGCCCTGGTCGCGGCCCTGCAGGAGGGTACCCTGGGCGCCGCCGGCCTGGACGTCTTCGCCGAGGAACCGAAGGTGCCGGAGGCCCTCTTTGCCATGGATCAGGTGGTGCTGCAGCCCCACGCCGCCAGCGCCACCCAGGAAACCCGGCGCGCCATGGGCGACCTTGTGGTCGACAATCTGCGTGCACACTTTGCCGGAAAGCCGGTGCTGACGCCGGTTTAGGCCGGCCCAGCCATCCCTCCCCCCGACCCGCCACCCCCGAGAGGAAAGAACCATGAAGCTGCTGCGCTATGGAGCCATGGGCCAGGAAAAGCCCGGCGCGCTCGACCGCAAAGGCACTCTGCGCGACCTGTCCGGCCACATCGACGACCTGGCCGGTGCCCTCCAGCTGGAAGCCGCGCTCGGAGACGTCGTTGACGACGCAGTAGCCGGCGACGTGGCTGAGGGCGTCGGCCTCGTCGATGTACTTGCCGGGCTTGCCGATGACGCAGGCCAGTTCCACCTCCCAGTCGCACTTATGCGAGTTGCGCGGGATCACTACGTTGTCGTTGGGTCCGCAGATGCAGCTGGTCGCCTTCATGAAGATGACCGGCTCCTTCGGCACGTCGACGCCGGATTCGGCGGCGTGGTCGGCGTAGTTGAGGCCGATGGCAACGAACTTGCCGACCTTGCCGACGCAG
>JBNKHC010000339.1:0-7165 GCA_050290145.1 Kiloniellaceae bacterium
GACGCGCCGGAGGCCGGCTGGGTGCTGGCCCCCTGGGCCCACGGCAAGGGCTATGCCACCGAGGCGGCCGAGGCCGTCCTCGCCTGGGGAGACAAGAACCTCGGCATGACCCGCTGCGTCTGCATGATCGACCGCGCCCACGCAGGTTCCCTGCGCGTCGCCGAGAAATGCGGCTTCAGAAAGTTCGCCGAGACTGAGTTCATGGGCAGCTCAGTCGTTCTGCATGCGCGGGTGACGTAGCCCCCTCACCCAGCCCCGCGAAGCGGGAGAGGAGGGGAACGCCGCTTAAGGAATCAGATCCGCGATGTAGTTCGGCAGGGCGAAGGCGCCGAGGTGGACCGCCGGGTTGTAGTAGCGCGTCTCGATGCCGGAGTCCTTGTAGCGCCGTTCCAGCGTCTCCAGGCTGATCTGGCGCTTGGCCGGATCGTCGCTGCCCCAGCCGAAGGCCATGGGCCCGCCGGCATAGGTCGGCACCGTCGCCAGGTAGCAGGCCGGATCGGCGAAGAGCGCCTTGAAGGCGCGCAGGGTGTTGGTGAGTTCCTCGCCCTGCAGAAAGGGCACGCCGTTCTGCGTGACCAGAATGCCGCCCGGCGCCAGGCAGTTCTTCGCTTTGCCGTAGAAGGTATCGGTGAACAGCACCTCGCCCGGCCCCACCGGGTCGGTGGAATCGACGATGGCGACGTCGTAGCGCTCCGCGCAGGAGGCGACGAAGTCGGCGCCGTCGGCGATCACCAAGTCCAGGCGCGGGTCGTCGTAGGCGTCCTTGCAGATCGCGGGCAGATACTGCTTGGAGAAGTCGATGACCCCGGCGTCGATCTCGACCTGCGTCACCTTCTCGATGCCGGGATGCTTCAGCACCTCTTCCAGCATGCCGCCGTCGCCGCCGCCGACGATCAGAACCTTCTTCGCCGCACCGTGGGCGAAGATCGGCAGATGGGCGAGCATCTCGTGATAGATGAACTCGTCCTTCTCGGTGGTCTGCACCACGCTGTCCAGGGTCAGCACCCGGCCGAAGGTCTCGTTCTCGAAGACGACGAGACGCTGATGGTCCGTCTCGCTGTCGTAGAGGACCCGGTCGGCCTTGAGGCCAAGCTGGAAGTCGGCGTGAAGCTGTTCGACGCGCCAGCGGCTCACAGGCCGCGGCCCCGCCGGTGCTCCTCCACCGCCACGTGCGACGGCTTGAAGCGCTCGCGCAGCACCTCCACGGCCAGCTCCGGCTTGGCCGCGCCGCACATGAAGATGTCGAGCGCCGCGTAGCCGATCTCCGGCCAGGAGTGGATGGAGATGTGCGATTCCGCCAGCACCGCCACGCCGGAGATCCCGTCGTTCGGCGTGAAGTGATGCAGGTGGATGTGCAGCAGCGTCGCCTCGGCGGCGTCCACGCACTCGCGCAGCGTCTCTTCGACGTAGGCGAGGTCGTTGATCCCCTCGGCGCCCCACAAATCGACGATCAGGTGTGTGCCCGCAAAGCGCTCACCATCGCGCTCAATGAAAAAGTCCTTCCGCTCCTCTTCCCCGGCGGGAGTCTGGGCGGTGATGTTCTGTTCTTCCGTTTTGGAGGCGCTTGGGTTCTCGTCCAAGTCGATCCCCAGTTGGAAGAGGGCGCGTGCTTGTGCCATCGGTCCTCCAACGCAACCAGTAGATTGACCCAGCAAAAAACTGAGGCGCGGGTTGTCGGTTTTTTGGCGCCTCAATGCAAGGAAAAAGTGGGAATTAGCGTCGGGAAATCAACATCGTCGTTCGCGAGCCGCCGAATTGCGCCGCCGTTAACCTTGCCGGCAATGCCCGCCGGCCCCTGCCCCGGCGCTTGCCTTGGCCGGCCGGATCGCTTATCTGGGAACGGTTCGTAGGGGAGTAGCCGCCCCGGCTTTACGGGGGCCCGTATCAACAGACTTGGCGCCGGGATGCTGTCCCGCGGGCCATGGTGCGGGCGGATCCTCCGGATTTGGCGAGACCTATGACGTTCCGTGGGGCAGCAGGAGCCGGCCCGCGCGGTGCGTCATAGTGGAATCGCGGCTCCGGAGAGATCAAACAACAATGTCTGAAGTCCTCATCATCTTCACCACCGTCTTCCTGGCCGAACTGGGCGACAAGACCCAGCTCGCGACGATTCTCTTCGCCGCCGAGCGCGAGTCCTCGCCGCTGATGGTCTTCCTGGCCGCCGCCGCGGCGCTGGTCTGCTCGACGGCCCTGGCGGTCGCCCTGGGCGTCGCCGCGGAGCGCTGGCTGACCATGCTGCCGCTGAAGCTGCTGGCCGGCCTCGGCTTCGTCGCCATCGGCCTGTGGACGGTCTGGGATCATTTCCAGGCCGCCCCGGCGGCGTGAGGGGCTGCCACATGCTTCGAGACGGCTGCTGCGCAGCCTCCTCAGCATGAGGTGACGTTTGCCTGCCTCATCCTGAGGAGCCGCCGTCAGGCAGCGTCTCGAAGGACGAGGCAGGCCCCGCTACTTCAGCGCCTCGAAGTCGAGCGCGGCTTTCTCGCCGAGCCAGATCGCGTAGTCGCGGTGATCGGGCAGGGCCTCGCCGGTTTCCGGATGGACGAAGACCGTCAGATCGCCGCGGTTCAGCGCCAGCCAGGGCACCAGCTCGGCGAAGACCTCCGGCGCGAAGGCGATCTGGTAGCTCCAGTGCGGATGCGGGCCCACCGGGCGGTCGTGCCAACGCCCCAGGCGCACCTCGAAGCGTGCCTCGATGGCCGCCCGCAGGGCCTCGGCCGCCGGCTTGCTCTCGGCGTCGTAATAGACGTGGGCGTGATAGCCGGAGATGGAGCCTGTGTCTTTCGCCGTCATGACGCCCTCATTTTCTGCCTGCCGTGCCCTTTCAATATAGGGCTCAGCGCCGCTCACGGAAGAAGTCCTGCAGCAGGGCGCCACAGGCCTGCTCCTGCACGCCGCCGACCACCTCCGGGCGGTGGTGGCAGGTCGGCTGCTCGAAGATGCGCGGGCCGTGGTCGATGCCGCCGCCCTTGGGATCGTAGGCCCCGAAGACCACGCGGCGCAGGCGGGCGAAGGAAATCGCCGTGGCGCACATGGGACAGGGCTCCAGCGTCACGTAGAGGTCGGCCCCGGTCAGCCGCTTCAAGCCGAGGTTGACCGCCGCAGCGCGGATGACCAGCATTTCGGCATGGGCCGTGGGGTCGGCATCGCGCTCCACCCGGTTGTGGGCCCGGGCCAGGATCTCGCCGCTGGCCGCGTCCACCAGCACGGCGCCCACCGGCACCTCGCCGGCCGCCGCCGCCAGGCGGGCTTCCGCCAGGGCCGCGGCCATGTAGTCCTGCCGCGAGGCGCTTAGGGATTTGGTCATGGCGCGAGAGCCTGCCCGCCGCGTTGGGCCCGGTCAAGCGCCGGGGCAGGCCCCGGCGGCCGCGAATTGCTATAAGTCAATGTTCAAGCTTCGCCCCAGGGCCTAAGCTTCCCGTCAAGTGGAGTGACGTTGCAAGGAGTGAACTCGATGGCAGGAACGAAAACAGTTGATCCCGAGGGCGAGGTGATCCCCCTGGAGGTCGAGCCGGCCACCGTGGCCTTCCTGATCACCAAGGCCCGCGCCTTCGACGCCAAGGTCGCCCCCGCCGACCGGGACACGGTTTCGCAGCCCGGCGAGGACGAGGACCACGACGCCCTGGAGGACTACGGCGACGACCCCGTGGCCGCCGAGATTACCGAGATCATCGCCGACCTGAACGAGGACGAGCAGGCCGAGCTGGTGGCCATGACCTGGGTGGGGCGCGGCGACTTCTCCGCCGAGGAATGGCAGGACGCGGTCGAAGCGGCGGTGGAGCGCAAGACAGGGCCGACGACGGACTACCTGCTGGGCATGCCGCTTCTCGGCGACCTGCTGGAAGAAGGCTTCGTCGCCCTGGGCTATTCCTGCGAGGACTACGAGAGCGCCGTCTAGGCGCCCCTCTTCGGCGGCCCATTCGACAGTTGTCCGGGGGCCCGGGGATGCCTAGATTGCGCCCATGGCAGCACGACGCAAGGCCCCCCCGGTTGTCGGCATCACCCTGGATTCCGAAACCCCCGGCGGCTGGTCCAACTATCCCTGGTATGCCGTCCGGCAGAATTACTGTGACGCGGTCCTCGAGGCCGGCGGCCTGCCGGTGCTGCTGCCGCACGAGCCGGATCAGGCCGAGGCCTACCTGGCGCGCATCGACGCCCTGCTGATCACCGGCGGCGCCTTCGACCTGGACCCCGCCCTCTTCGGCGCCGAGACCCGCCACGAGACCGTGCGCACCAAGGACCGCCGCACCGAATTCGAGGCCGCCGTCGCCCGCGGCGCCCTGGCGCGCGACCTGCCGCTGCTGGGCATCTGCGGCGGCCAGCAGCTCTTGAACGTGGTGCTGGGCGGCACCCTCATCCAGCATATCCCCGACGAAGTGGAGAACGCCCTGGCCCACGAGCAGCCCAACCCGCGCCACGAACCGGGCCACGCGGTCGCCGTCACCGGCGACAGCCTGCTGCGCGACATCTGCGCCAGCGCCGAGATGGCCGTGAATTCGGCGCACCACCAGGCGGTGAAGGCCGTGGGCCCCGGCGTCACGGTGAACGCGGTGGCGCCCGACGGCGTCATCGAGGGCATCGAGGCCACGGGCTACCGCTTCTGCCTGGGGGTGCAGTGGCACCCGGAATACGCCATCGGCCCGGGCGACAGCGCCATCTTCCGCGCCTTCGTCGCCAGCGCCAGCTAGGAACAGACGAACCATGGCCGAAATCGAAGCCGGCGAACGCATCGCCAAGGTCATCGCCCGCGCCGGGCTGTGCTCGCGCCGCGACGCCGAGACCTGGATCCGCGCCGGGCGGGTCAGCGTCGACGGCAAGGTGCTGACCAGCCCCGCCGCCGTGGTGACCGACGCCAGCCGCATCGCGGTGGACGGCGAGCCGCTGCCCGCCGCCGCGCCGCCGCGCCTCTTCTGCTACCACAAGCCGCGCGGCGAGATCACCACCGCGCGCGATCCCCAGGGCCGTCCCACGGTCTTCGACCACCTGCCCGGCGGCCTGCCGCGCCTGCAGGCGGTGGGGCGCCTCGACATCAATTCCGAGGGCCTGCTGCTGCTGACCACCGACGGCGGGCTGAAACGTCAGCTGGAGCTGCCGAGCAGCGGCTGGCTGCGCCGCTACCGCGTGCGCGCCCAGGGCCACGTCCACCCGGACCGCCTGGCCGCCCTGGCCAAGGGCATCACCGTCGACGGCGTCGACTACGGCCCGGTGGAGGCGGTGCTGGACCGCCAGTCCGGCGCCAACGCCTGGCTGACCTTCGCCCTGCGCGAGGGCAAGAACCGCGAGGTGCGCAAGATCTGCGCCCACCTGGGCCTGCGGGTGAATCGGCTGATCCGCATCGCCTACGGCCCCTTCAAGCTGGGCAAGCTGCCCAAGCGGGCGCTGGAGGAAGTGCCGCCCAAGCAGCTGCGCCAGGCCCTGGGCCTGGAGGACCAGGACAAGACGAAGAAGGGCAAGGGCTTCGCCAAGGCCAAGCCCAAGCCCAACCGCCCGGGCTCCAAGCGTGGCTTCAAGCACCAGCGCGAGGCGGAGCAGAAGGAAAAGCGCCAGCGCCGCAGCCCGAAGCAGGAGGCCGCCAGCAAGAAGGCCGCCGCCGCCAAAAAGACCGTTGCGAAGAAAGCCGGGGTGAAGAAGGCCGCCCCCAAGAAGACCGTCGCGAAGAAGACCGCAACGAAGAAGGCCTTCGCCAAGAAGCCGGTTTCCAAGAGGCCCGGCGTGAAGAAGGCGGCCCCGAAGCGCGGCGCGCCGAAGAGAGCAGCCTCCCGAAAGACCAGCGGACCAAAGAAGCATGCGCATCGTCGCCGGCCGTCATAGGGGCCGCAGCCTCAGGACTCCCGACGACCTGGCCGTGCGTCCCACCGCGGACCGCACGCGCGAGGCCCTGTTCAACATCCTGACCAGCGGCAAGCTGGCCAAGGAAGGCCAGCAGCGCCTGCCCGGCGCAAGGGTGCTGGACGCCTTCGCCGGCACCGGGGCGCTGGGCCTGGAGGCCCTGTCGCGCGGCGCCGCGCACGCGGTCTTCATGGAGAACTACGCCCCGGCCATCGAGATCTGCCGCGCCAACATCCAGAACCTGGGCGAGGACGAACGCAGCGAGCTGCTTGCCTGCGACGTCCTGCACCCGCGCCCGGCGCCCGCCCCCTGCGACCTGGTCTTCCTGGACCCGCCCTACAACCAGGGCTTCGCCGAGAAGGCCGTATCCAGCCTCCTGAAGGCCGGCTGGATCGCCGCGGGCGCCCTGGTCTGCGTCGAGCTGATGAAGAACGAGCCCTTCGAGACGCTGGAAGGCTTCGAGGAACTCGACGCCCGCAGCTATGGCAAGGCCAAGCTGGTCTTCCTGAAGTACGGGGGCTGAGGTCAGAAGCGGCCGCACGAGGTGCTGCGCCGCACCTACTGGCGCTTCCAGCCAAAGAAAGCGATGGCGAGGCCGACCGCGAAGGGCAGCCAGAACCACAGCAGCGCCTCCTTGTTCAGCCAGTTGATCGACGGCTTGGCGTTGCTCGTGTTCCAGCCGGCCGCCAGCGCATTCAGGTAGAGCCAGATGAGCAGGGCTCCGGCGGAAATGAAAACCCCCAGCACCATCAGAAAAATGCGCATCTCTCGACTGTCCTGCTAAGGGACCTGAAAACGCCCGCCTGGGCCACGGTTGCAGGCCGGTTGCGGCTTGGCTCCACGATAGCCCTTTTGGCGACTCACACCTAACGGATTGCCGGATCCCCGGCGCGCGCCCTGTACCCATCTTATGAACTCAAGGCTTGATCCGGAAATGCCCATGGCAGACTATCTTGTCTCGGCTGCCCCTTCGACCTGACCGCGCCGACACTGCTCAAACGCCGGAAACGAAGCGACCTCAATGCATCGCGTTGGTATTATCCCCTTCGACACGAGAGACAGCGACGTGGCGCTGCTCTTCGTCACCTCGCAGACGCGCGGGCGCTGGATCCTGCCCAAGGGGAAGGTCGAGCCGGGAGAAAGCCACATCGAAGCCTGCCACCGCGAAGGCTTCGAGGAAGCCGGCGTGAAGGGGGTGGTCCTGGACGACTTTCCGATGACCGTGGTCGTGACCAAGCAGACGGAGAAGGGCAAGCGCGAGGTGCCGGTCACCTACTACCCGTTTTTCGTCACCGAGCAGGTCGACGACTGGCCCGAGAAGGACAAGCGCCAGCGCCAC
>JBNKHC010000340.1:0-8239 GCA_050290145.1 Kiloniellaceae bacterium
TGACCAGCCAGCTGGCCATCACCGCCGCCATCACCATCCTGGTGACCGCGCTGATCGCCTTCTTCATGTACCGCATGCTGCTGCGTCCGCTGCCGCGCCTGGCCGAGGTGATGAACCGCCTGGCCCATGACGACACCAACGTCGAGGTGGCCTATCAGCAGCAGGGCGACGAGATCGGCGACATGGCCCGCGCGGTCCAGGTGTTCAAGGAGAACGCCCTGGAGAAGCGCCGCCTGGAGCAGGAGCGTGTCGAGCAGGAGCAGCGCGTCGCTGCCGAGAAGCGCGAGGCCATGAATGCCCTGGCCAACGAGTTCGAGCAGTCGGTCGCCACCAAGGTGACCTCGGTGCTGGACGCCGCCGAGCATCTCGACGCCTCCACCGCCCAGGTGCGTAACCTCGCCAGCCAGACCAGCGAGAAGAGCACCCAGGTGAGCGGGGCGGCCGAGGGCGCCAGCGGCAACGTCGACAGCGTCGCCGCCGCGGCCGAAGAGATGTCGGCCTCGATCTCCGAGATCGCCCGCCGCGCCAGCGAGTCGGCCAAGATCGCCGCCGGGGCGGTGAAGGAGGCCGATTCCACCAACGAGACGGTTCAGTCGCTCGACACCGCCGCGCAGAAGATCGGCGACGTAGTGAAGCTGATCAACGAGATCGCCGAGCAGACCAACCTGCTGGCCCTCAACGCCACCATCGAGGCGGCGCGCGCCGGTGAGGCGGGCAAGGGCTTTGCCGTGGTGGCCAACGAGGTCAAGACCCTGGCCTCCCAGACCACCAAGGCGACGGAGGAGATCTCCGGCCAGATCAACGCCATGCAGCAGGCGACCACGGAGGCGGTCTCCGCCATCGCCAGCATCCGCGGCGTGATCGGCCAGGTGAACGAGTCGACCACCGCCATCGCCTCCGCGGTGGAACAGCAGAACGCGGCCACCCAGGAAATCGGCCGCAACGTGGAATCGGCGGCCAGCGACACCTCGCGCGTGTCGACGACCATTGCCGAGGTGCGCTCGGCCTCGGAGCAGACCATGACCGCCATCCAGCAGGCCGTCAGCGCCATCGAAGGCCTGAACGGCGACGCCAACGACCTGAAGCAGCAGGTCGGGGCCTTCCTGCAGAAGGTGCGCCAGAGTGCCTAAAGAGGGCGCCTGATACCTTTCGTCCTGGCGTGATGTGAGAAGGGGCGGCCTGCCGGGCCGCCCCTTTTTGCTGTTCGGGAGCGGACCGGAACAATGTCCGTGGTTTGACAGGAGTGCCTTACCCTAGACTGCCGCCCTCAGTTGCTGGCGGAGTGATTTATGTACAGGCTTTACTGGGCCCCCAACACCGGTGCCTTCGCGCCTGACGCGGTGTTGACGCTGGCCGGGGTACCCTTCGAGCGCCATAGGGTCGATTACGACGGCAAGGAGCAGGAAGGCGAGGCCTATCGTAAGCTCAACCCGATGGGCCAGATCCCGGTGCTGCAGCTGCCCGACGGCGCGGCGATGACCGAATCAGCGGCCATGGTGCTGCATCTGGTCGAGCGCTTTCCCGAGGCGAAGCTGGCGCCCGCCCCGGGCAGCGCGGCGCGGGCGGCCTTCGACCGCTGGCTGGTGTTCCTGGCGGTCAACGTCTACGGCGCCATCCTGCGCTACTACTACTCCGGCCGCTTTACCACCGATCCGGCCGGCGCCGAGGGGGTACGGCAAGCCGCCGACCGCGACCTGGCAAGCCTCTTCGCGATCCTCGAGGCGGCGCTCGATCCAGGCCCCTTTCTGCTCGGCGAGACCTTCGGCGCCGCCGACATCTATCTGATGATGCTGGCCGACTGGTATCCGCCGGCCCGCGCGCGGCCGCGCATCGGACGGCTCTGCGCGGCCCTGAAGGAAGAGCCGCGCATTGCTGAGGTGCGGAAGCTTTATCAGCTCGACTGAAAGCCGGGGGCAGCCCCCGGTCGCTCGGATCAGGCGGCCAGGCGCTCGGAAAGGCCGGCCTGGGGGTCGAGCCCCAGCATGAGGTTCATGTTCTGCACCGCCGCACCGGAGGCGCCTTTGCCCAGGTTGTCCAGCACCGCGGCCAGCAGCGCCTGGTCGCCGGCGGCGTTGCCGAAGACGTAGAGGCGCATGTTGTTGGTGCCGTTCAGGCCCTCCGGGTCCAGGTCCTCGCGGCCCGCGCTGTCCTCGGCCGGGGCGACGCTGACGAAGTCCGTGCCGGCGTAGTGCTCGGCCAGCAGGGCGCGCAGGTCCTCGGGCGCGGGCTTGCCGGGCAGCGCCCAGAGCTGCAGCGGCACCTGCACCAGCATGCCCTTGTAGTAGTTGCCCACGGCCGGCACGAAGAGCGGCCTGTGGTCCAGCCCGGCGTGCACCTGCATCTCCGGCAGGTGCTTATGTGCGAGGCTCAGGGCATAGGCGCGGTAGGCGTTGGCCAGGTGGTCGGGCACGCCGGCCTCCTCGTAACGCCGGATCAGGTTCTTGCCGCCGCCGGAATAGCCGGAGACCGCATTGACGGTCACCGGGAAGTCGCGCGGCAGCACCCCGGCGTCGACCAGCGGGCGAACCAGGGCGATGGCGCCGGTGGGATAGCAGCCGGGATTGCTGACCCGCTTGGAGGCGGCCACCTTGGCGGCCTGCGCGGCGTCCAGCTCCGGAAAGCCGTAGGTCCACTCCGGGTCGGTGCGATAGGCGGTGCTGGCGTCGATGACCCGGGTCTCCGGGTTGTCGATCAGGCTCACGGCCTCGCGCGCCGCCGCGTCGGGCAGGCAGAGAATGGCCAGGTCGGCGGCGTTGAGGGCGCGCGCGCGGGCGGCCGGGTCCTTGCGCTCGTCATCGGCCAGGCGGATCAGGCGCACGTCGGCGCGCGCCTCCAGGCGCGCCCGGATCTGAAGTCCCGTGGTGCCCGCTTCGCCGTCGATGAATACCTGCGCTGTCATGTCTCTGGCCCCGTTACGTCCTGCTCGTGGTTGACTTGCATCCAGCCACACCAAAACGGCCCCGCCGCCCGTTGCGGAGGGCACCGTCTCGAAGGCTCGATTGCACCGCCACATTATTCGGCCTTGGGGTCGGGAAGTCACTGAAATTCCGTGACCCCGGCCGCCGGCCCCCGGAATCGCCCCGCTTTTTGGTTGCCAGCCTGCCGCCTTCTTTGAAACCATAGGCCTACATAAGGTCTAAAAAGGGTCAAGGCAGGCCCATTTGGCCCATCCACAACAAGGACAGTTCGCCCCAGGTCTCACATGGGGAAACGCATGGTCCGGTCCCTCATGGAGCCACCCCCCGGGGCGACGGGGAGAAAACCATGACGTCCAGATCGGTATCGGCGGCGCGCTGCGCCGCACTCGTGGGACCCTATACCAGCGGCAAGACCACCCTGCTGGAAGCCCTGCTCCTGCAAACCGGAGCCATCCACCGCAAGGGTTCGGTCGTCGAAGGCAACAGCGTCGGGGATTCCGCCCCCGAGGCCCGCGCCCGCCAGATGACCACCGAACCGAACTTCGCTCATTGCAGCTATCTCGACGAAACCTGGTCCTTCATCGACTGTCCCGGCTCCATCGAACTGGCGCAGGACATCCACGCCGTCCTGATGGGTGTCGACGTCGCCGTGGTCGTGGCCTCGCCGGAACCCGAACGCGCCCTGACGCTGGCGCCGATCTTCAAGTTTCTCGATGACTACCAGATTCCGCACATCCTCTTCGTCAACAAGATGGACAAGGCGACGCTGCGCGTGCGCGACCTGCTGGAGTCCCTGCAGTCGGTCTCCGACCGGCCGCTGGTGCTGCGCCAGGTGCCGATCCGCGAGGGCGAGGAGGTCACCGGCTTCGTCGACCTGGTGAGCGAGCGGGCCTGGCACTACAACCTCGACAAGCAGTCCGACCTGATCGAGATGCCCGACCAGGTGAAGGACCGCGAGGCCGAGGCGCGCCAGGAGCTGCTGGAATCCCTGGCCGACTTCGACGACGGCCTGCTGGAGCAGCTGCTCGAGGACAAGGTGCCGGCGCCGGACGAGATCTACGAGCAGATCGGCAAGGACCTGGCGGACGACCTCATCGTGCCCGTGCTCTTCGGTTCGGCCGAGCAGGGCCACGGCATCACCCGCCTGCTGAAGGCCCTGCGCCACGAGACGCCCGACCCGGCGGTGACGGCCGCCCGCCTGGGCGTGCCGGAAGGCTCCACCCTGGCGGCCAGCGTGATCCGCACCTATCACCAGTCGCATACCGGCAAGATGTCGGTGGCGCGCATCTGGCGCGGCAGCGTGAAGGACGGCGAAACCCTGGGTGAGGACCGCCTTTCCGGTCTCTACCACCTGATGGGCGGCGAAACCCAGAAGATCGACAGCGCCGGCCTCGGCGAGCTGGTCGCCCTGGGCCGCATGGACAGTCTGCAGACGGGTGACCTCTTGACCGAGAACGGCCGCCAGGAGGATGCCGGGCTGCTGTGGCCGGAGGTGCCCAAGCCGGTCTTCAGCCTCGCCATCCGTCCGCACAACCGCCAGGACGAAGTGAAGCTGACCGCCAGCATCGCCAAGCTGATCGAGGAGGATCCCTCGCTGGTGCTGGAGCACAACGACGACACCAACGAGATGCTGCTGCGCGGCCAGGGCGACATCCACCTGAAGATTGCGGTCGATCGCCTGAAGAACCGCTACAACGTGGAGGTCGACGCGGCGCGCCCGCAGACCGCCTACAAGGAGACCATCCGCAAGGGCACCAAGCAGCACTCGCGCTTCAAGCGCCAGACCGGCGGCCACGGCCAGTTCGGTGACGTGCAGGTGGAGATCAATCCCCTGCCGCGCGGCGAGGGCTTCCAGTTCGTCGATAAGGTGGTCGGCGGCTCGGTGCCGCGCCAGTACATCGGCGCCGTCGAGCACGGGGCCAAGGAGTACCTCTCGCGCGGGCCCCTGGGCTTCCCCGTGGTTGACGTCTCGGTGACCCTCTTCGACGGCCAGCACCACTCGGTCGACTCCTCCGACCAGGCCTTTAAGACCGTCGGCCGCCTGGCCATGGCCGAGGGCATGCCGAACTGCGAACCCGTGCTGCTGGAGCCGATCTACGAGGTCACCATCTCGGTGCCCAACGAGTTCACCAACAAGGTGCATTCGCTGGTCTCGGGCCGGCGCGGCCAGATCCTCGGCTTCGAGATGCAGCCGGGCTGGAAGGGCTGGGACGCCCTCAAGTGCCACCTGCCCGAGGCCGAGCTGCAGGACCTCATCATCGAGCTGCGTTCGCTCACCGTGGGGGTCGGCAGCTTCGACTGGCGCTTCGACCACCTGCAGGAGCTGACCGGCAAGCTGGCCGACCAGGTCATCGCCCAACGCCAGGGCGGCGAGGCCTGAGCACCTGAAAAAAAGCCCGCCTCGCGGCGCCTTTCCGGAGGCCCGCGGGGCGGGTTGTCTTTTGAGGAAGGGGATGGTTTAGGCCGGCACCGCCAGTGGCGCGCCGCCGGCCGCCGCTTCCTCGGCTCCGGCGGCGTCCTGGGCCGTACCCCTGGCGGGCAGGGTGAAGCTGACCTTGGTGCCTTCGCCGAGGGTGCTTTCCAGGGAGAAGTCGCCGCCGTGCATTTCGACCAGCGACTTGGCGATGGGCAGGCCCAGGCCGGTGCCGCCGAAGCGGCGGGCGTAGGTGGTCTCCACCTGGCCGAAGGGGGTCAGCACCTTCTCGATGTCGCCGGGCTGGATGCCGATACCGGTGTCGGCGACGGTGAACTGCAAGGCGCCCCCGGCATCGGCGCCCAGCCACACGCTGACGCGCCCGCCTTCGGGGGTGAACTTCACGGCATTGGACAGCAGGTTGATGAGCACCTGCTTGATGCGCCGCTCGTCGCCGTAGGCGGGCGGCAGGTCGCCGGCGATGTTGGAGACCAGCGCCACGTCGTCGGTCTCCGCCTGATTTTCGACCAGGCGCAGGCAGCTTTCCAGCAGGTCGACGGCGTCGAACTCCTCGCGGTCCAGGGGCATTTCGCCGGCCTCGACCTTCGACATGTCGAGCACGTCGTCGACGATGTTCAGCAGGTGGCGGCCCGACGACCAGATGCTGTCGGCGTACTCGCGCCGGGTCTCGTGACTGTTGGCCCCGGGCATCTGGGACTTGAGGATCTCGGAGAAGCCGAGGATGGCGTTCAGGGGCGTGCGCAGCTCGTGGCTCATGGTGGCCAGGAACTCCGACTTCAGGCGGTTGGATTCTTCGGCGCGGGCGGCGGCGCGGGCCAGGTCCAGGTTCTTCACGTAGTGCCGCCTGGTCTGCCGCTCGCTGAGCCAGACGCCCAGGATCAGCAGCAGGTAGAGCAGCAGGAAGGTGCTGCCGACTAAGATCTGCAGCACCATTTGGCGGCGATGGATCTTGGCCAGCAGGTCGGTGACGTCGTAGTAGACCTCGAAGACGCCCTCGATGCTGCCGGACGCGGAGATGATCGGCACGTAGCTGGCCAGCACGTCGCGGTCCTCAACCGTCTGCTCGAAGCCGCTGAAGGTGTCGCGGTGGGTCAGTTCGCTGGCGCGGTGGCCGGTGCGCGCCGAGAGGAAACCTTCATCGGTGCTCTTGTCCTCGCCGATCTGGGCGGGCTCGGTGGAGAAGACGGTGAGGCCGTTCTGGTCGTAGATCTTGATCTTCAGGATCGACATCCCGCGCATCCGCGTCAGCAGGCTCTTCTGGATGGCCAGGGTTTCCGGATGCTGGCGGATCGCTTCCGGGGTGAGGAAGTGGGCGGTGGTCAGAAAGCCGGCATGGGCGTCCCACACCACGTTGGAGAAGATCTGCGCCACCGCGCTGTTGCTGCGCTCGGCCATGGCGTTGAGGTCGTCGCTCGCAATCTGCTTGTACAGGCTGATGAGCAGCATGCTGGCGGCGATCACGACGAGCCCGGCAAAGAGCGCGAATCGCTTGGTGAGGGAAAGGGACAGATCCGCCATGGCGGTTGGTGGCTCCAAGAGCTCCCGGCAACAAAATTACGCGAGAATCCACTACGCCTTCATTGCTGGATAACAAACCGCTCTTTCCAATTCATTAACCGTGACGAGAATCTTGGGGGCGGGATTCGCGTTTAAGCCGGGGAAATCCGGCGATATGGGCCGCCGGGCGCGGTTTTTTTGGAGGTGGCGGGCCTGCCCGGGCGTCCCTGCCCGGCGGCCTCGCGTATAGTTGAATTGTCGGCCCCGCGCCGCCGCGCTACCTCCTTGGTCAATATCGCAGACCCAGAAGCAGCTGAAGGGAGCGGTCATCGCATGCTGATCCGCATCAAGCGGGGGTGGGAAATCCCCGAATCTCAGGTGACCCCTGAGAGCGTCTTCCTCAATCGCCGCCGCCTGCTGAAGGCCGCGGCGGCGGGCCCCGTCCTGCTGGGCGTCGCCGGCCTGTTGGCGGCCTGCGACGACACACCGGCCCAGGCCGCCGCGAGCGAGGACCCCTCGGCCAAGCTCTATCCCGTGGGCCGCAATCCCGAATACATGCTGGACCGGCCGGTCACCGACGAGAGCCTGGCGACCACCTACAACAACTACTACGAGTTCGGCTCCTCCAAGAACATCTGGCAGAAGGCGCAGTCCCTGCCGATCCGGCCCTGGACCGTGACCCTGGACGGCATGGTCGAGCAGCCCATGGAGATCGGCATCGACGACCTGCTGGCCAAGATGCCGCTGGAGGAGCGGGTCTACCGCCACCGCTGCGTCGAGGCTTGGTCCATGGCGGTGCCCCGATCCGGAGAGACGCTTCGTATTTCTTCACTTGGCACCTCAAGCGGTCTTCTGAACGATGATATCGCCGATGTAACGCTTCTCGGCCACAAAGGTGCTCTCACGTGGAGCCAGGGAAACGACGCCCTCACTATCAACTTTCCAGCATCCATGAACTTTAAAACGGCCATTGGCTTTAAGATCGGTCCAACGTCAATTGTTCGTCCCCGCAAACCACGCGACCTCATAGCCAAAACCTCGGACGCGAACATTAAGCTCAGCTGGAAGTCCTCTGACCAAGGAGCGACATATACGGTCCAACGTGCCGAGAGCATCGACGGCACCTATACAGAGGTGGCGAGCGGGTTAGCTGACACAAACTGGGTCCATGCGAACCCTGTGCCTGGCATTCTCTATTTCTATCGCGGGGCCTTAACGATGAATGGTGCTACGTCTGATTTCACCGATCCAGTAGGCGCTCTACTGCCTGACGACACGGCTACATGGACTTGTGCGGATATCGGACCAGTCGGTGCGGAGGGTTCTTGTGATCAGGCAACGAATGCTATTATCGTCAGGGGGTCGGGGGCCGATATTTGGGGACAGTCTG
>JBNKHC010000341.1:0-6931 GCA_050290145.1 Kiloniellaceae bacterium
GGGTTTGCCGTCCTGGCGGATGCCGACGACCCAGTCCAGCGCCTCGACATCGGCCCAGGAGATCTCGCTGGCATAGCCATCCAGCGCCACCAGGGCAACGGTCTGGCCGGAAGCGCCCACGGCGGACAGAAGGTCCCGCAGATAGGGCCCCTGGACGTAGACCGGCTCCGGCCAGGCATCGATCTTGATCTCGACTGTCTGCATGCCGAGCGCCTCCAGCATGGCGGTGTCGAACTCGGCAGCCTTGTCGAACTTGCGTTCGTGGTATTTCAGGAAGAAATCCTTGTTCGGGTCGAAGGCCGGGCGGTTGCTGTTCTCGATGGCCCCGGCAACGGTCACCACCACTGCGCCCGATGGCCGGGACAACTCGGCCGCCTGCAACGGTGCCTGAGCGGCCGCGAAGAGCATGAGGGCGAAGAGCGGCGTCACAGCTCGCGTCAGGATCATCGGCTTTCCCTTGGTTTGGGTGGTTCCGGCAGGTCACCTGTTGAAGGCGCTCAGTTAAAGGCGATTTGCGCCTTCATCACCTGGCTGCGGTCGCCGGCCAGCTCGAAAGCGGCCACGGCGTCATCGAACTTCAGCGTGTGGGTGATCAGCGGCTTCACGTCGATGAGGCCCTTGGCGATCATCTCCACCGCCAGGGGGAACTCCTCGTGGAAGCGGAAGGAGCCGCGCAGCTCCAGCTCCTTGCCGGTGATCTGCATCATCGGCAGCGTCATGTCGCCGCCCATGCCGAGCTGCACCACCACGCCGCGCGGCCTGAGCGCACCCAGGCCCGCCACCAGCGCCGCCTGGGCGCCCGAGGCCTCGTAGAGCACGTCGAAGGTGCCCTTGTCGGCGCCGTAGGCCGAAAGCGCCTCCGGTTCCTTCATCACGTTGACGGTGCGCTCGGCCCCGGCCTTGGCCGCATGGACCAGCGGCTGGTCCTCGATGTCGGTGGCGAGGATCTCCGCCGCGCCGGCACGCCGCGCGGCCAGGATGGCCAGCACCCCGATGGGCCCGCAGCCGGTGACCAGCACCCGCTTGCCGAGCAGCGGCCCGGCCCGCCGCGTGGCGTGCAGGGCGACCGACAGCGGCTCCGCCATGGCGGCTTCGCCGGGGCTCACGCCCTCGGCCTTCACGCACTGGGCCGCGTCGACCAGCAGGGCCTCGCGGAAGGCGCCCTGGATGTGCGGGAAGGGCATGGCCGAGCCGTAGAAGCGCATGTCGAGACAGTGGTTCGGCGCGCCTTCCAGGCAGTAGCGGCACTTGCCGCAGGGCCGCGAGGGATTGACCGCCACCAGTTCGCCCACCTCCAGACCCGTCACGCCGGGCCCCAGCTCGGCGACACGGCCGGAGACCTCGTGGCCCAGCACCATGGGCTCCTTCAGGCGCACCGGCCCGAAACCGCCGTGGTTGTAGTAGTGCAGGTCAGAGCCGCAGATGCCGCCGGCGGCGGTGCGCAGCAGCACCTGCCCCGGTCCGGGTCTCTCCTCGCGCCAGTCATCGGCGCGAAGATCCTTGGGAGCATGAACAACGAGCGCGCGCATGGGGCCACTTCCTTTGTCTTGCAGGCTCCCGAGAGTGCCCCAAGGCGCCGCAGTCTGGCAACCACCGCTTCGGTTGATGGGCCATGTTGACGGGCGCGCGGCAATGGCCGACAACACCCCACCTCCTTTCCGAACAGGACTTTCAGCCATGCAGTCCCTCTCCCTCTTCGACCTCACCGGCAAGCGCGCCCTCATCACCGGCTCCAGCCGCGGCATCGGCTTCGCGCTGGCCCAGGGCCTGGCGGGCGCCGGCGCCGAGGTGATCGTCAACGGCCGCGACGCAGCGCGTCTGGGCGAAGCGGCGGAAAGCCTGCGGGGCGAAGGTGCGACGGTGGACCAGCTGCTCTTTGACGCTACCGACCATGGCGCGGTCAAAGCCGCCGTCGACGGCTTCGAGGAAAGCACGGGCGCCATCGACATCCTCATCAACAACGCCGGCATGCAGCACAGGACCCCGCTGGAGGACTTCGACCCGGCGGACTTCGAGCGCCTGATGAAGACCAACGTCACCACGGTCTTCAACGTCGGCCAGGCCGTCGCCCGCCATATGATCAAGCGAGGCCGCGGGCGGATCATCAACATCTGCTCGGTGCAGTCGGCCCTGGCGCGCCCCGGCATCGCGCCCTACACCGCCTCCAAGGGCGCCGTCGCCAACCTGACCAAGGGCATGGCCACCGACTGGGCGAAGCACGGGCTGCAGGTGAACGGCCTCGCCCCCGGCTATTTCGAGACCGAGCTGAACGCCGCCCTGGTCGCCGATCCGGAATTCTCCGCCTGGCTGGCCAAGCGCACCCCCGCCGGACGCTGGGGCAAGGTGGAGGAACTGGTCGGCGCCGCGATCTTCCTGGCCGGCGAGTCCGCCAGCTTCGTCAACGGCCACATCCTCTACGTCGACGGCGGCATTACCGCGAGTCTCTAGAGGCTCCCTTGCCAGGGTCACGGCCGCCGGGGCATCATCGCGGCAACAACAAGAACAGATGCCCCGGGAAATAAGCCTTGGTTGCCCAGCCCCATGACAAGCCCGCACCGTCCTGGCCGGACGAGATATTCTCCCTGCTGAAGGATTTCCAGGTCCGCCAGGTGCCCTACGTGCCTGACGGCGGCCTGGCCGAACTGATCCTTGCGGTGCAGGCCGAGCCCACGATGCGGGCGATTTCGCTCACCACCGAGGAGGAAGGCATCGCGCTCTCGGCCGGGGCCTGGCTCGGTGGCCAGCGCAGCGCCCTGCTGATGCAGTCCAGCGGCGTCGGCAACTGCGTGAACATGCTCTCGCTGATCAAGACCTGCCGCTTTCCCTTCCTGACGCTGGTGACCATGCGCGGCGAGTGGGGCGAGTTCAATCCCTGGCAGGTGCCCATGGGGCAGGCCACGCCGGCGGCCTTCGAGATGATGGACGTGCAGGTGCTGCGCGCCGACCATCCGGACGAAGTGTCTGCCGTGGTGCGCGCTGGCGCCAAGACCGCCTACGAGGGCGGCTCGGCAGTCGCCGTGCTGCTGTCGCAGCGCCTCATCGGCTCCAAGGAATTCGTGAAATGATCGACCGCCGCGAGGCCGTCGCCGCCCTGCTGGCGCCGCGCCGCGACACCCTGGTCGTCACCGGCCTGGGCGCCGCCACCTACGACGTCGCCGCCGCGGGCGACCACGAGCGCAATTTCTACCTCTGGGGCGCCATGGGCGGCACCCTCTCCCTGGGTCTCGGCCTCGCCCTGGCGCAGCCGGAGGTGCCGGTGCTGATCGTCACCGGCGACGGCGAGATGCTGATGGGCCTGGGCAGCTTCGCCTCCCTGGCCCAGCAGGCGCCGGGCAACCTGACCGTCGTGATCCTCGACAACGGCCTCTACGGCGAGACCGGCCACCAGGAAACCCATACGGCCGGCGGCACCGACCTCGCCGCGGTCGCCCGGGCCTGCGGCATCGCCGACAGCAAGACCGTCACAACCCTGGCCGAGGTCAAGACCCTCGCGGTCCGCGCCCACGCCGTCGGCAAGGCGCCAAGCGTCGCCGTGGTCAAGATCGCCCGGGAAGACGCGCCGCGCGTGGTGCCGGTCCGCGAGGGCGCCTACAACAAGTCGCGCTTCCGCGTCGCCCTGGGCCTCAGCCCCGACTAACCTCCCGCCCTAGCCCTTGTAGACCACCAGGTCGATCTCCACCCGGGCGTCGCGGGCCAGCGCGGTGACGCCGACGGTGGTGCGCCCCGGCAGGCGGGCGTCGTCGGGGAAATACTCGGCGTAGACCTTGTTCATGCCGGGGAAGTCACGCTTGAAGTCGGTGAGGTAGACCCGCGCGAAGGCCGTGTCGGCCAGGCTGCAGCCGGCGTGGGCGACGATGCGCTCCAGGTTCTTGAAGACCAGCCGGGTCTGCGTCTCGATGGCCTCCGGCATGGGCGCCTCCATGTCGTCGGGGTCCACCGGCAGCTGCCCGGTGACATAAAGGAAGGGGCCCGCCTCCACGGCGTGGCTGTAGCGCGCGCCGGGCGGCGCCGGGGCGGCATCGGGAGCGTTCAGGTGCTTCAGGGCCATGGGGTCAACCTCTCTCGAGTGGAATTGCGGATCTAGGATGCAGTCTGCTTCGCGGCAGCGCGCAAAGCCTTCAGCACCAGATCGGTGACTTTCGGATCGCCGGCGGCGGGATAGACCACATAGGCGGGATAGTGGAAGACCGGTGCCTGGGGCACCAGCTTCAGCCGGCCCTCGGCCAGCGCCGCTTTCAGCAGGCGGCGCGGCAGGTAGGCCGAGGCGCGGTTCTCCAGAAGGTACTTCAGGCCCAGCGAGCCCAGCTCCATGTAGAGGCCCGGCGTCACGATGTCCGGGAAGTTCAGGCTGTGATCGACCTGAAACTCCGGCCCCCAGTCGATGTAGATGTAGTTGCGGCCCAATTTGCCCGCGGGCTTGCCGCCCTGCGTTCCCGAGGGCCGCGGCTCGCTGGAGACCAGCACCAGCTCTTCCTCGAACAGCATCTCCACCTCGAAGCCGGGCCGCCCCTGGGGCGTATACATGACGCCGATATCGAGGGTGCCTTCAACGAGGCGCTGCATCAACGCCGAGGAAATGCCGGAGAGGGTGCGGATCGCCACCTCAGGCGCCTTGGCCCGCATGCGCGCCAGCCAGTCCAGCAGGAAGCCGTCCCAGAGGCTGTACTGCCCGCCCACGGTCAGCGCCGCCTGGTAGCCCGGCGGCAGCGACACTTCGAGCCGCGCCTGCTCCCAGACGCGGATCATGGCCACGGCGTGCTTGTGGAACTGCGCCCCCGCCGGCGTCAGCACCGCTCCGGCCTTGCTGCGCTCGAAGAGCGGCTTGCCCAGCTGGTCCTCCAGGGCGCGGATGCGGGTCGAGACCGTCGACTGGGTGACGTAGACGCGCTTGGCCGCCTCGACGAAGCTGCCGCTGTCGACCACGGCCAGGAAGGTGCGGGCGAGATCGATGTCCAAGTCCGGGGCATCCCCAACAATCAGCCATGAAAGCCGCCGTCAGGCAGGCGAAGGCTAATTATCTATGTTTCCGATATTAAGCTGCAATAAAATTCGTTTGTTAAATGGATCACAGGAGCGCATCGTCCGGGCATCGGCGAATTGTCGCCGTCCCTAGGAGTCATGAAAATGGCATTCGGCAAATCGAGCAAACCGGCGAGCGGCAAGAGCGGCTCGTCCTCCACATCCCAGGTGAAGGCTGCCCCCAGCAAGGGCGGCGCCACCGGCAAGTCGGCTGCCCCCAAGAAGTAGGTCTCTGGTCCCGCAACCAGGGAAAGGGGCTGAAGCGCCCATGACGACTCCCCGCTTGGTCCAAGGCTTCGCCATGGCGCTCGTCAACGCGGATAAGCTCCCAGCTTACGCCCACGGGTCCCCCGCCCGGCTGTCCGCAGCGCGCGGCGCTTCGCCCCGCCGACAAACTACCGCCCGGCTGCCGTAAACGGCGGCAGGGAAAGGGCAACCGAACGAGGGGGCGACCGGCGAAAACCGGCCGCCCCCGCCCTCTTTTAAGTCTTCCCCGAGATCGTCCTGAAGAGCTACATCCAGCGCGCGATCATGCGGTGCTGCACGTTGGCCTGGGCAGCGACGCGGTAGTAGGCGATGAGCTCGCGCAGCGGCGCCGAAAGCCGGTCGAAGCCGGAGATGAAGGCCACGACCACGCCGATGGTGGTCTGCCCCTGGATCACCATGATGCCGCCGATCAGCAGCACGCTGAGCGGCGCCAGGGCGCTCAGCAGGTTGTTGGCCGCCTTGAGCCCGAATTTCAGCAGGAAGATGCGCAGGCGGTTGTCGTAGATGCCGTCTAGCTGGCCGGGCAACTCGTTGTCCTCCAGGCCGCCGCTGTCGGCCGGCAGTGCGGTCAGGCTGTCCCCCAGGGCGCGCATCAGGCGCACCCGGGCGGCGATCAGCCGGTTGATGCGGCGCTGCAAGAGCGGCACCAGAACCATCTGCGGCACGATGAAGACCAGGGAAATCAGCGCCACCAGCGGCTCTACCACCACCATGTAGCCGCCGACGGCCAGCAGCATCGCCAGGTTCGTGCAGGGCTGCGACAGCCCTTCGCCGACGAAGCCGCCCAGCTTGTCGACCTCCTGGCCGATCACCGAGACGGCCTGGCCCGCCTCGCCGTTCTCCTTCGGCTCGGTGCCGGCCTGGCGGCATTCATAGATGTGCGCCAAATGCGAACGGTTGTAGCGGATCGCGCTTTCGCTGAGCCAGCCCTGGTACATGCGCAGGGCATACTTGGTCAGCCCCTGGACCAGCAGCACCGCGAGGTAGAGCCCGGCAAAGAGCCACAGCAGGTTCAGATTCTCGTTGCCGATGACGTTGTCGACGATGCGCCGCTGCAGTTCCAGCGGCACCGCGGTCAGCCCCGCCGTCAGCACGGCGAGCAGGCAGATCGTGAGCTGGTGCCAGCCGCTCATACGCCAGACGTAGCGCAGCAGCGTCGCGGCGGGCGTGTCGTCGCCCGAGCGGGGGATCTTGCGCGGTGGGATCAGGAACTCGGCCATCTTGGGACCTCCGGGTGAAAGGCTTCGGCGCGTCATGCCGCGCGCGCCTGTTCCTCGCGCAGGCCCCAGGCGGTGACCGCGGCCAGCGCGCTCATGACGGCGAAGGCCGCCAGCACCGCCGCCTCGCCCGCGACCTCGGCTAGAAAGCCGAAAGCGCCGCCGGCCAGCAGCAGGACGCCGATGACGCTGTTGGAGAGCGCGGTGTAGGCGGCGCGATCATCGCGCCCGGCCATGTCGACGATGTGGGTGGAGCGGCCGAGACGCACCCCCTGGTAGGCGATCATCAGCACCAGCAGCAGCAGCGGCGCGGCGAAACCCCCGGCCAGCCAGCCCGGAGCCCACCACCCGATGAGCGCGCAGAGCGCCAGCACCGCGGCGGCAACCAGGGCCGAGAGCAGCAGCACCTTGCGGCTCGACTTGTCGGA
>JBNKHC010000342.1:0-9980 GCA_050290145.1 Kiloniellaceae bacterium
CCGCGATTGCAGGAACAGGCCCTGCTGAACCACATCAGGCGGCTGGAGCGGTCCCGTGGCGATACCTTCGCCGTCCAGATCCATCTCTCCAAGCTGAACACCTTCCTGCGGCTGCCCGAGTGCCTGGACGTCGTCCGCACCATGATGGCCCGCGAGGCCAAGAAAGCCGACGCCAGCCTCTTCGTCCTGTTCAACACCGATCTCTTCGTCGTCTATCCGCGCAGCGCGCTGAGCCGGATCGACGAAGCGCTGGCGCGGGTCTGCACGATTCTGGGCAACGATCCTTTCTTCGCCGAGGAAGCCGTAGCGCAGCAGGAGTTCTGCACCTACTTCAACCTGGACACCCAGTTCCAGGAGCTGATCGTCCAGGTGCAGTCTCTGGTGCAGCAACATGCCGATCAGCAGATTCTGGCGCGCACGAAACGGCGCGACGACAGCCCGAGCAAGCCGCTCGACCTGAGCAACCTGGCCGCCATCGAGAAGGCCATCTCCCAGGCCGACCTCTCGACCATGACCAGCCGCCAGGCGATCTGCGAGGTGGGCGACAGCGGTCGGCCGCAGCCGCTGTTCTATGAGCTCTTCACCTCCATCGGCGCGCTGCAGCAGGCGCTGCTGCCGGACCAGAACCTGTTCTCCGACCGCTGGCTGTTCCAGTACCTGACGACCAAACTGGACGAGCGCATGCTGGCCTGGCTGACCAAGAACGACGATGCGACGCTGAAGCGTTCGTTCAGCCTGAACATCAACATCGCCAGCGTGCTGTCGCCGCGCTTCCTGGAGTTCGATGCGCTGCTCGACAAGGAGCGCCGCAACACCATCGTCATCGAACTGCAGAAGATCGACGTCTTCGCCGACATCGCGCGCTTCCTCTTTGCCAAGGAATTCCTGCTCGACCGCGGCTACCGCATCTGCCTGGACGGCCTGACGACACTGTCGCTGCCCTTCATCGACCGCCGCATGCTGGGCTTCGAACTGGTGAAGCTGCACTGGACGCCGCAGCTGCGCCAGCAGCTGGAAGGCAAGGACGGCGAGCACCTGCGCAAGTCGATCGAGGATACCAATCCGCGCCGCATCATCATGATGCGCTGCGAGAGCGACGACGCCATCGAGCTGGGCCGCGAACTCGGTATCTCGCTGTTCCAGGGCTACTTCCTGGATCACCTGCTGAAGGAAAAGATCAGCCGCGAGGAAGCCGCCGAGCGCCTTGCCGCGGCGATGACCCGCCAGCGGCGCACCAGCGTCCAGCCGCAGACCGCGACCGGCGCTTAGCCCCTCCTTCCAAACGAAAGCCGAAAGCGGCGGCGCTCAGTTGCGCGGCGCGTACTTGGCCAGAATGCGCTGTAGCGTGCGCCGGTGCATGCGCAGGCGGCGCGCCGTTTCCGAGACGTTGCGGTCGCACTGCTCGTAGACCCGCTGGATGTGTTCCCAGCGCACGCGGTCGGCGGACATGGGATTGCAGGGCGGCGGCGGCAGCGCCTCGCCCCGTTCCAGCAGCGCCGCTTCCACCTGGTCGGCATCGGCGGGTTTGGGCAGGTAATCGGTCGCCCCGACCTTCACCGCCGCCACCGCCGTGGCGATGTTGCCGTAACCGGTCAGCACGATGATGCGCGCATCCTCGCGCGCCTCGCGCAGGCCCTGCACCACCTCCAGGCCGGAGCCGTCCTCCAGGCGCAGGTCGACCACGGCGTAGCTGGGTGCCAGGCGGCGCGCCAGGGCCAGGCCGTCGGCGACGTTATAGGCGGTCTGCACCGTGAAGCCGCGGCGTTCCATGGCGCGCGCCAGGCGGTCGCAGAAGCGCTGGTCGTCATCGACGATCAACAGTTCGCGCGGCGCAGCCTCGGGCAGGGACGCATCCTTGTCCTGGTCCTGGGGATCGCCCTTGTCCTGGGTGTCTCCCCGCGAATCCGAGTGAGCTGTCATACCGCCTTCCTTACTTGCCTATCCCGAAAGCCCGGAACACCTAAGCCTTCTTGCGTTCGCCGGCCAGCAGGCCGCCGTCCTGCGGTGGCTTGGCCTTTGCCGCCTGCCCACCGCCGTTCATCGTCTCCACTGCCGGTCGCCCCGGCGCCTGGACCACTTCCAGGCTGCTGCGCGGCCAGCGGATCTCCACCACGGCGCCGCCGGCGACATCGTTGGAGAACTCCAGCGTCGCGCCGTGATGGGCCAGCAGCGTGCGGGCAATGAAAATGCCGAGGCCCATGTGTTGCTCCCCGCCGCGCCGCCGCGCACGGGCGCCCGTGGAATAGTAGGGCTCGCCGAGACGGCTGAGAACCGTGACGTCGAAGCCCGGCCCGTCGTCGGCGATGCGCAGCATCACCGACTCCTCGTCCCAGGTCAGCTCGACCAGCACACGGTGCCGGGCGAACTGCACCGCGTTCTGGATCAGCGTGCCGACGCCGTGCAGCACCTCGGCATTGCGCGTCACCGTGGGCTGCGGCGCGCTGCTGTCCACTGCCGGCGCGGCGGTGATCTCCAGCTCCACGCCCTCGCGCCGATGCGGCGCCGCCGCCGCCTCCACCAGGGCCACCATGGGCAGCTGGTGATAGGGCGAGCCGTCGTCGCCGGCGGGGCGCTCGGCCAGGCCGGCGAGGATGGAGCGGCAGCGCAGCGATTCCGCGTGCAGCAGTTCCACGTCTTCGCGCAGCGGCGAGTCCGCCGGCAATTCGCGCTGCAGTTCGCGCGCCACCACCGCGATGGTACCCAGCGGCGTGCCGAGCTCGTGCGCCGCGGCCGCGGCCAGACCGCCCAGGGCGGAAAGCTGCTGCTCGCGCGCCAGGGCGAGCTGCGAGGCCGCCAGCGCCTGGGACATGCGCTGGCTCTCCTGAGCGATCGAGGAGACATAGGAAGCGATGAAGACCACGGCAATGACCAGCGCCGTCCACACGCCGGCGATGTAGGTGGGCGACAGCAGGATGCCGGGCTCGGGCCAGGGCAGGGGCAGGTACCAGATCGCCAGGAAGGAAACCAGGCAGACCGCGATGGCCGAGAGGGTCAGCGTGCTGCGCCGCGACAGCGCCCAGCCGGAGATCACCACCGGCGCCAGGATCAGGATCGAGAAGGGGTTCTGCAGGCCGCCGGTGAGGCACAGCAGGGCCGCCAGCAGCACCAGGTCGAAGCAGAGGTTCCAGAAGGCCTCGCGGTCGCTGGCCCAGGTCGCCGTCGGACGGGCAAGGGTGATCACCACATTGAGGGCACCCGAGGCAGCGATCACCGCCATGGCGGGAATGAAGGGGATGGCGTAGCCGAGACCGAAGTAGACAACGGCCAGGCTGGTCGCCTGCCCGAGCAGCGCGATCCAGCGGATCAGCACCAGGGTCCTGAGCCGCAGGCGGCCCTGCTGGGTCGCGGCGGCCCCCGCTGTCCGCCCCGGGTCTAGGGTGTGGGTTTCGGCCATAACCCAGAGTTTCGCCCTCGGCGGGAAAATGGCAAGACCTCAGCCGACATCGGTTTAAAGTATTGAAATAGCTATTCGTTATCGCTAGGGCCGGAGACCCCGGCATCGGCGAAGGTGGCCATGCCGTTGTGGCAGGCCACCGCCGCCTTCAACAGCAGCACGGCGATCATGGCGCCCGAGGCCTCGCCCAGGCGCATGTCGAGATCGACCAGCGGGCGCTTGCCGATGCGCGCCAGCAGGCGCTTGTGGCCCGGCTCGGCCGACATATGGGAGATCTGGCAGTGATCGAGCGCCTGGGGATCGAGGGCATAGAGCACCGCGGCCGCGGCGGTGCAGGCGTAGCCGTCCAGCATCACCGGGGTGCGGGCCATGCGGGCGGCCAGGATGGCCCCGGCGATGGCCGCCAGCTCGCGCCCGCCCAGGCGGCGCAGCACCTGCAGGGGATCGTCCAGGGCGTCGCGGTGCAGGGCCACCGCCTTTTCCACCAGGGCCACCTTCTGCGCCCGGCGCGCGTCGTCGATGCCGGTGCCGGCGCCGACCCAGTCCGCCGCCTCGCCGCCGAACAGCCCGTAGCACAGTGCGGCGGCCGCGGTGGTGTTGCCGATGCCCATCTCGCCCAGCGCCAGCACGTCGATGCCGGACTCCACCGCCATCATGCCGTAGGCCATGGCCCGCGCGCAGTCTTCCTCGGACATGGCGGCCTCTTCGGAGATGTCGCCGGTCGGCTCCTCCAAGGCCATCTCGTAGACGCGCAGGTCGGCGTTGGCGAGGTTGCAGAGCTGGTTCACCGCGGCGCCGCCCTCGATGAAGTTCTGCACCATCTGGGCGGTGACCTCCGGCGGGTAGGCGGAGACGCCCTTGGCGGCGATGCCGTGGTTGCCGGCGAAGACCGCCGTATAGGGACGGTCGACCGAAGGGGGATTGCGGCCCTGCCAGGTCGCCAGCCAGACGGCGAGGTCCTCCAGGCGGCCCAGCGAGCCGGCCGGCTTGGTCAGCTGCGCCTGGCGTTCGAGCGCGATCTCGCTGGCTTCCGTGTCGGCTTCCGGCAGAACCTTCAGCAGATCGCGGATTTCCTCAAGGCTTCCTATGTCCTCGGCAGCCGCCATATGAAATAACCTCCTGAGCAGCCGTTGCGCGGCCCGGACCGATAGGGGGAAGAGTTCATCGGCGATCCTGGGCCGGGCCGGCGAGATGACTTATAACTGGCGGATACAAGAAGGCAAACCAGAGGGG
This sequence comes from Kiloniellaceae bacterium, assembly GCA_050290145.1. Taxonomy (GTDB): domain Bacteria; phylum Pseudomonadota; class Alphaproteobacteria; order Kiloniellales; family Kiloniellaceae; genus Pelagibius. The sequence continues at coordinate 4,628 of JBNKHC010000342.1, forward strand.
CGGGTCATTTTCCGGACGACCCCCAACAGCGGCTAAGCGACGCAAGATGCATTTCCCTTCCTTTTCCGGTTTCTGGTCGCCGCGCGCCTGGGGCGTCGATCTGCTGGAGGCCGCGCAGCTCCTGACCCGCCTGCCCCTGCCGCGCCTGGCGGGCGTGGCGCCGGAAGCGCGCAGGAGCCACGCCAGCCGCTGCTATCCCCTGGTCGGCGCCGGGGTCGGCCTGATCGCCGCCCTGGGCTTCGCCGCGGCGGGCTGGCTGGCGCTGCCGCCCTTCGCCGCCGCGCTGGCGGCGCTGACCCTCTCGATCCTGGTGACCGGCGCCCTGCACGAGGACGGCCTGGCCGACGTCGCCGACGGCTTCGGCGGCGGCCGCGACCGGGCGCGCAAGCTGGCCATCATGCGCGACAGCCGCATCGGCAGCTACGGCGTGCTGGCGCTGATCCTGGTGCTGGCGGCACGCGGCGGCAGCCTGGCCGTGATCGCCCAAACTCCCGCCGGGCCCTGCACCGCCGCCGCCGCGCTGATCGCCGCCCACAGCCTGTCGCGCGCCGGCCTGGCGCCGATCATGTGGGCGCTGCCCCACGCCCGCAGTGACGGCCTGGCCGCGGCAACCGGGCGGCCCGGCGGCGCCGACGCCCTGGCCGCTCTGGCCATCGGCGTGGTCGCGGCGGCGCTGCTGCTGGAGCCGGCCCGCGCCGTGGTGGCGGTCCTGGCCGTCGCCGTGGTACAGGGCGGGCTGGCGCTGCAGGCAAGGCGCCAGATCGGCGGGGCCACCGGCGACGTGCTGGGCGCCGCCCAGCAACTGAGCGAGGCGGCGGTGCTGCTGGTCGTCTGTGCAAACCTTTCAGGAGGAACTTGATGACCACGACGCGCTGGTGGTGGGTCCGCCACGCCCCGGTGACCAGCCATGCCGGACGCATCTACGGCAACCAGGACGTGCCCTGCGACTGCAGCGAGGAGGCGGTGTTCCGCGGCCTGGCCGCGCAGCTGCCCGACGACGCGGTCTGGGTGGTGACGCCGCTGAGCCGCACCCGCGCCACCGCCGAGGCCATCGCCCGCCACCACGGCGCCGTGCCGGCCGACTTCGAGGTCGAGGCGCGCCTGGCCGAGCAGGACTTCGGCGACTGGCAGGGTCTGACCCACGACGAGCTGGCCGCCCAGCGCAGCGGCGCCTGGCACCGTTTCTGGCTGGCGCCCGCCGAGGAGGTGCCGCCGGGCGGCGAGAGCTTCGCCGCCGTCAGCGCCCGCGTGGCCGAGGCCATCGCGGCCTTGACCCGACGCCACGCGGGGCGCGATATCGTCTGTGTCAGCCATGGCGGACCGATTCGCGCGGCCCTGGGCCATGCCCTCAGGGTCACCCCGGAGCAGGCGCTGGCCTTCTCGGTCGACAACTGCGCGCTGACGCGGCTCGACCACTTCGCCGCCGAGGCGGGGCCGGAGCCGGCGGGGGGAGATCTCGGCGGTTCGTGGCGTATCGCTCTGGTGAACGCCCGCGCCCATCTCGCGGCCTAGGCAGAGACAACAGCCGGGGAATAAAAGGCTGCGCCCGGGAGTCTTAGTTGGATTCAGTCTTGGTTGGAATCACCGCCGACGAAGAGACATGACAGCAAGCGAAATTCCGAGGAAGGTTCACCTATGATAGCTTCAGCGCCGGCGCCCCTCGCTCAGCGGCGCCTCTCCTCAAGCCTCGTCACGCTGCTTACCGCCGCCGTGCTGGCGGTGCTGCTTACCTGCGCCGGGACGGCCCGGGCCGAGACCGAGTCGGAAGCCCTGGTCACCGAGGCGCGCCTGACCGTCGACCAACTGATGGCCGACAAGGACTTCTTCGAGCTGCCGAAGTTCATCGGCGACGCCAAGGGCATCTACATCGTCCCGCAGCTGGTAAAAGGCGGCTTCATCCTGGGCGCCGAGGGCGGCACCGGCGTGTTCCTGGCGCGCGGCACCGACGGCAGCTGGTCGCCGCCGGCCTTCTACACCCTGGGCGCCGGCTCCATCGGCTTCCAGATCGGTGGCGAGGTGAAGGAAGTGGTGTTCCTGATCATGAACGACCAGACGGTCGACGCCATGCTGTCCAGCGAATTCAAGCTGGGCGCCGACGCCTCCCTCACCCTCGGCCCGGTGGGACGCGGCGTCGAGGCCTCGCGCGGCACCGATTTCTCCTCCGACATCTACGCCTTTTCGAAGTCGGTGGGCCTCTTCGCCGGCGGTGCCCTGGAGGGCGCCAAGATCTTCGAGCGAACCTCCCTGAACGAGCAGTACTACGCCGTGGGCGCGACGCCGAGGAACATCGTCATCGAGCGCAAGTTCACCAACACCCACGCCGACGCCCTGCGCCAGCTCCTGCCGTAGGGCGGGACGGTCAGGCCGCGACAGGGGGCCGCATTGCCGCGCCCGCCCGCGCGCCCTATGTGAGGATCACACTTTCCGCGGGTTCCCCCGCGCATCCCCCAGTCTGCTGAGGCCCCATGTCGACGAAAACCCGCCTTCTCCTCATCGCCCTGCTGGGCCTGGTGCTGGCCGGCGGCGGTTTCGCCCTGTGGCGCGCCGTGCAGCCCGGCGGCATCGTCAGCCAGCAGGGGGAGACGACCGGCAAGGCGCTGATCGGCGGGGCCTTCACGCTGACCGATCAGAACGGCGAGCGGCGCAGCGAAGCGAACCTGATGGGCCACTACAGCCTGGTCTACTTCGGTTACACCTACTGCCCGGACGTCTGCCCCACCTCGCTCAGCACCATGACCCAGGGCCTCGACCTCCTGGCCGAGAGCGACCCGGCCAAGGCGGCGGCGGTGCTGCCGGTCTTCATCACCATCGACCCGGAGCGCGACACCGTGGAGGCCATGGCCGGCTATGCCGAGCACTTCCACCCGCGCCTCATGGCCCTGACCGGCACGCCGGAGGAGGTCGCCGTCGCGGCCAAGGCCTACCGCATCTACTACCAGAAGGTGGAGGAAGCCGAGGCCAGCGACTATCTGATGGACCACTCCTCCATCATCTACCTCATGGGCCCGGACGGCGGCTACCTGACGCACTTCACCCACGCCAGCACCGCCGAGGACATCGCCAAGGGCCTGGCCGAACAGGTCGACCCGGCGCTGGCGGCGGGAAGCTGAGTCACTCAGCGGCGCAGCGACACACCCTTCCAGACGCTTGCTGCGCAAGTTCCTCAGGGCGCAGCGTGCGATCGCCCTTACCTCATGCCGAGGAGGTCGCAAAGCGGCCGTCTCGAAGCCTGTGGCCGCTCACAGGCCGGCCCCTACAAATCGGCCAGGCGCCGGCCGCTTTCCGGATCGAAAAAGTGCAGCTCGCCGGGATCGGCGGCCAAGCCCAGGCTCTGGCCTTCGCGCAGTTGCGCGCTGCCGCCCAGGCGCAGGGTCAGCGTCGCCCCATCGTCACCCAGTGTGCCGTGCGCCAGGGTATCGGCCCCGAGGGTCTCCACCAGCTGCACCTGCATGGCGAAGGTCGCTTCGCCGTCACCGACCGGACGCAGGTGCTCAGGGCGCACGCCCAGGGTGACGCTGCGGCCCGCCAGGTTGGAGAGGCCGCCGGCCGGCAGGCGGATGTGGCTGCCGCCGGCCAGCGCCGCCGTGGCGCCGTCGCCCGAGATCTCCGACGGCAGGAAGTTCATGGCCGGCGAGCCGATGAAGCCGGCGACGAAGAGGCTGGCCGGGCGTTCGTAGACCGCCATGGGCGCGTCGATCTGCTCGGCGTTGCCCGCGTTCATGACGATCAGGCGGTCGGCCATGGTCATGGCCTCCACCTGGTCGTGGGTCACGTAGACCGAGGTGGTGCCGAGGCGGCGCTGCAGACGCTTGATCTCCAGGCGCATCTGCACGCGCAGCTTGGCGTCCAGGTTGGACAGCGGCTCGTCGAAGAGGAAGGCCGCCGGCTGGCGCACGATGGCGCGGCCCATGGCGACGCGCTGGCGCTGGCCGCCGGAAAGCTGGCGCGGCTTGCGCTGCAGCAGCTCCTGCAGTTCCAGGATGCCCGCCGCCTCGTTCACGCGGCTGTCGATCTCGGCCTTGGACTTGCCGGCGATCTTCAGGCCGTAGGCCATGTTGTCGTAGACCGTCATGTGCGGGTAGAGCGCATAGTTCTGGAACACCATGGCGATGTCGCGGTCCTTGGGCTCCAGGTTGTTGACCACGCGCTCACCGATGGAGATCTCGCCCTCGGTGATGACCTCCAGCCCGGCGATCATGCGCAAGAGGGTCGACTTGCCGCAGCCCGAGGGACCAACGATGACGATGAACTCGCCGTCGGCGATGTCGACCGAGACGCCGTGGATAACGGCGTTGCTGCCGTAGCTCTTCTTCACATTGCGCAGGGAGATCTCTGCCATGGGGCTCTTTCGTTCTTTTACTTCTCGGTTTCCACCAGGCCCTTCACGAAGAGCCGCTGCATGGCCACGACGACGAAGACCGGCGGGATCATCGCCAGAATCGCGGTGGCCATGACCACCGGCCAGTTGGTCTGGTCCTCGCCCGGAGCGATCATCTGGTTGATGCCCATGACGATGGTGTTCATTGAAGCGTCGGTGGTGATGAGCAGCGGCCAGAGGTACTGGTTCCAGCCGTAGATGAAGAGGATGACGAAGAGGGCGGCGATGTTGGTGCGCGACAGCGGCAGCACGATATCCCAGAAGAAGCGCAGCGCCCCCGCGCCGTCGACCCGTGCCGCCTCAAGCATCTCATCAGGAATGGTCAGGAAGAACTGGCGGAACAGGAAGGTCGCCGTTGCCGAAGCGATCAGAGGGATCGAAAGCCCGGCGTAGCTGTTCAGCATTCCGAGGTCCGCCACCACCTTGTAGGTCGGAACGATGCGCACCTCGACCGGCAGCATGAGGGTGATGAAGATGGTCCAGAAGCAGAGCATGCGCAGCGGAAAGCGGAAGTAGACGATAGCGAAGGCCGAGAGCAGCGAGATCGCGATCTTGCCGATCGCGATGGCCAAGGCCATGACCAGGGAGTTCCACAGCATCAGCGCCACCGGTGCCCCCGCCGCCTGGGCGACGCCGCGCGTCAGGGCCTCGGCGTAGTTGTCGATCAGGTAGGGGCCCGGCACCAGCGGCAGCGGCGGCTGGATGATGTCCCGCATTTCCGCGGTGGAGGCGACGAAGGTGACGTAGATCGGAAAGACCAGCACCGCGATGCCGAGCAGCAGGACGGCATGGGAAAGAAGCGTGAGCCATTTGCGGTTCTCGACCATGCCGTGTCCCTAGTAGTGGACCTTCCGCTCGATGAAGCGGAATTGGATGACCGTAAGGGTGATGACGATCGCCATTAGGATGACCGACTGGGCGGCGGAGCTGCCGAGATCCTGCCCGACGAAGCCATCGGCATAGACCTTGTAGACG
>JBNKHC010000343.1:0-15608 GCA_050290145.1 Kiloniellaceae bacterium
CGTCCAGCAGGGCCTCCAGCTCCATGTCGTTGATGGCCGGGATCATCGGCGCCGTCAGCACGCCGGCCGGCACGCCGGCGGCGTTGAGGGTGCGCAGCGCCTCCAGGCGGCGCTCCGGCGTCGGCGCGCGCGGCTCCATGACGCGGGACAGCTTGCGGTCCAGGGTGGTCAGGGAAACCATCACCCGCGCCAGCCCCTCGCGGGCCATGGGCGCCAGGATGTCCAGGTCGCGCAGCACCAGGTTGGACTTGGTGACGATGGTGAAGGGGTGCCGGGTTTCGCGCAGCACCTCCAGGATGGCGCGGGTGATCTTCAGGCGCCGCTCGATGGGCTGGTAGGGGTCGGTGTTGCTGCCCAGCGCGATGGGCTCCGGCTTGTAGCCCTTGCGCGCCAGCTCCTTCTTCAGCAGGGCCGCGGCCTCCGGCTTGGCCAGCAGCTTGGTCTCGAAGTCCAGGCCGGGGGAGTAGCCCAGCCAGGCGTGGCTCGGCCGGGCAAAGCAGTAGATGCAGCCGTGCTCGCAGCCCCGATAGGGGTTGATCGAGCGGTCGAAGGGAACGTCGGGGGAGGAATTCCGGGTGATGATGGTGCGGCTGGCGTCCCAGGTGACCTCCGTGGGCGGCCCCTGCGGCTCCGCCAGATCGTCGGGGGAAAAGGTCTCAGGGCCCGCGCCCCAGCCGTCGTCGATGGCGACCCGGGTGAAGGGCTCGTAGCGTCCGCTGGCGTTGCTGACGGCGCCACGGCCCTTCTTCGGTCGCTGGGGGATCAGATCAACCATGAGATTGAAGTTAGCGATAAAAAGTGAATAAAACAAGAACAAAGCAGGAAAATCGCTTTTTGGAAGCGGCGGAATCCCTGGTGCGAATCGGGGCGACTCGAGTCGCCTGGATTGCCCCGGACGCCTCCTACTTCAACTGGTGATGGCGCATTTGAACGCCACAATATATTGATTCAACGGCGCCGCCAGCGGCGGCCGCCCCGCCGCCCGATTGCGACTCCCGGCTGCAGAACATTGGCTGAATGAGAACGGATGTTCTCCCTGGCTGCACAGGCCCGGAGGGAACGGGGGACGGGAGCTCAGAGAAAGGTGGCGATCTCTTCCAGCGGCTTCTTCACCTTGGCGTGGCGGGGCACCGTCGCGTTTTCGGCGGCGTGGCCGGCGACCAGGATCATGTAGGGCTTCTCGTTTTCCGGACGCCCGCAGATCTGGTTGAGGAAGCGCATGGGGTTGGGGGTGTGGGTGAGGGTGGCCAGCCCGGCGCAGTGCAGGGCGGTGATCAGCATGCCGGTGGCGATGCCGACGGATTCGCCGATGTAGTAGTTCTTGCCGATCTTGTGGTCGGCCCCGACGCGGTAGCGCTCGGCGAAGATGACGATCAGCCAGGGCGCGGTCTCCAGGAAGGGCTTCTCCGAATCGGTACCCAGCGGCGCCAGGTCGGCCAGCCATTCCTGGCCCGCCTTGCCGGCGTAGAAGGCTTTCTCCTCGGCCTCCGCCGCCTCGCGGATGCGCTTCTTCACGGCGGGATCGGCGACGGCGACGAAGTGCCAGGGCTGGTGGTTGGCCCCGCTGGGCGCCCTGCCCGCGGCGCGGATGCAGTCCTCGATCACCCCGCGCGGCACCGGCTGGTCGGAAAAGTCGCGCACCGTGTGGCGGGTCTTCATCTCGGCCAGGAAGTTGCGCGCCCGCTCGGCCATCTCGGCATCGCTGAACTCACGCCGGTCCGGCAGCGGGATGGCTTCGTAGGCCGGCGCGGCGAGACCGGAGTCGCTCATGACTGCCTCCCAATGATGCCGGCGCCCGCGATTGTTGCTCTGCCCGAAAGTGACGGGGCGCCTCGGCGCCCAGTAAAGCGGCTTCGCCTTCCGCTTTCAAAGGGGAAAGGGGATTCCCTGCCTGAACTTTTCGTGCGGCAGCCGCCGCTAGCTCGCCGCCTTCAGGTGTTCCTTCAGGCGCGGCATGAGCTCGACCAGGTTGCAGGGCCGGTGGCGGGAGTCGAGCTGGAACTTCAGGATGTCCTCCCAGCCGTCCTTGCAGGCCGAGGGGGAGCCGGGCAGGGCGAAGAGGTAGGTGCCGTCGGCGACGCCGCCGATGGCGCGGCTCTGCATGGTGGAGGTGCCGACCTTCTGGTAGCTGAGCATGCGGAACAGCTCGCCGAAGCCCTCGATCTCCTTCTCCATCACCTGCTTGAAAGCCTCCGGCGTCACGTCGCGGCCGGTCACGCCGGTGCCGCCGGTGGTGATGATGCAGTCGACCTCCGGGTCGGCGATCAGTGCCTTCAGGGCGGCGGCGATCTTGTCGATATCGTCGGTGACGATGTCGCGCCGGGCGATCTTGTGGCCGTCGGCGGTGATCATCTCAACCAGGCGCGCGCCCGACTTGTCGTCGTCCAGCGTGCGGGTGTCTGAGATGGTCAGGACAGCGATGTTGACTGGCAGGAAGGGCAGGGATTCGTCAATTCGAGCCATTGAGCGCGACCTCGGAGCGGGTTCCGTCCAAGGCTTCGTAGCGCGGCCAGTCGCCGCCCGCAAGTCGTTCCAGCGAGGGCGCGGGCTGGCCCAGGCGCTCGCGGTAAATCCACAGGTTGGTCAGCACCCGCTCGATGAACAGGCGGGTTTCCTTCGAGGGCAGGGCTTCGATGAACAGCAGCGGGTCGTGGTCGGCCTTGATGGCGCGTTCCCACTTGCCCAGGTTGCCCGGACCGCCGTTGTAGGCGGTGGTCAGGCGGAAGAGGTCGCCCTGCACCCGCTCGTGCTCCAGCAGGTAGGCGATGTAGCGCTGGCCCAGTTCCATGTTGAGGCTCGGCTCGAACAGCTCATTGCGGCGGTTGCCGCGGTGGTAGCGGCCGCCCTTGTCCATATAGCTGGCGGTGCGCGGCATGAGCTGCATCAGGCCGCGCGCGCCGTCGGGGCTCTTGGCCTTGGTGTTGAAACCGGATTCCTGACGCATGACGGCATAGATCAGTGCGCGGTCCAAGGTGAAGCCGCTCTGCGGCTGCCACGGCGGAATGGGATAGAGCGCGGCGTCGAGCGCGCCGCCCGCCTGCTCGACGTTGGCGCGGGCCAGCTGGCGGCCCATGCGGAAGGCCAGGGCCGGCATTTTGGCGTACTGGGCCAGCGCTAGCAGCGCCTCGCCCATCTGCGGGTCGCCCCACTGGCCGCCGTTGACCAGCTCGTGCTCGGCGCTCTCGCGGTCGCCGATCTGCAGCAGCGCCAGGGCGCGGCTGCCCACGGGGCTCTGGCTCAGGCGCGCGGTCATCTCCGGGGCCATGCGGTGCGAGCCGAAGTCGAACTCGATACGCATGCCCAGGGCGCGGCGCGCCAGCAGGCCGTAGAAAGTGCGCTGGTATTCGGCGGCGCGGCGCAGCAGCGGGCTGCTGCGGTCGGGGCGCTGCTGCTTCAGGTGCGCGCGGGCCGCCCAGTAGGCGCCGGCGGCGAGGTTCCAGCCGGCCACGTTCTCGGAGTTGGCCAGGGTCTCGAAGAAAACCGAGGCCTCGTCGATGTGGCCCAGACGCCAGGCGGAGAGGCCGGCGATCCAGTTGATCATCGGGGCAGCCTGGCCGGAGCGGCGCGCGGCCGGCGCGGCCAGGGCGTAGGCGCGCTCGGTATTGCCGTAGTAGAACCAGCCGCTGGCCACCAGGGCGCGGGCCTCGTCCAGCTCCACCTCGTCCAGCAGGTTCCTCACGGAAGGCTGGTTCAGCAGCTTCTCGGTCACGGTGAAGCGCTGGCGCAGCACGTTGCGGCGCACCTGGCGCAGCACGCGCGACACCTTGCTGCGCGTCGCCTTGGAGCGCGGGCGCGGCGAGGTGTAGTCGTAGTTGGCGCGGGCGCCGGCCCAGGAAATGCTGGTCTTGGCCGTGGCCGGCGGCTGCGGGCGGCGGTAGTTCGCCGGGCGGCGCTTCAGGGCCAGCTTGTAGATGCGCTTGGCCTGGGGATGGTCGGCGTAGCGATCCATCCACTCCTTCAGCTCCAGGTACTTGGAGCGGTAGGCCGTGGGGTGCAGGTAGCGCTGGGCCAGCACGTGACCCATGAGGCGCTGGTCGCCGAGGCCGGCGATCAGGCGGTCGGCCTCCTTCCAGCGGCCGTCTTCCTGCAGCGCGAAGATGCGGCGGTAGGCCTCGGCGTCATGGTTCGACAGCACGGCCGGCAGGCCGTCGGGACCGGCAAGCTGGCCCGAGCGGTTGGGGTTCAGGCCGCCCGGCAGGGCGGCGGCGGGGTTCAGGTCCCGCGGCTGCAGCACGCCGGCAACTTGCTGGGGGGCAAGTTCCTGGGCGCTGGCGCCCTGGGGAGCGCTCCAGGCGAAGAGGATCGCGGCGGCTGCGAAAACAACGCCGCGCGCCGTTGGGCAATGGCCTGCGGCCCCTTGCCGGGCACCACTCCTGGATTGCACTGCGACCCCCGTTTTTTTCATCGACCCTAACCAAGTGATCTTTGGGCCGCAACCGCGCCCCTGGGACAAACAAACGCCAAAGAAAGGGCGCCCGCGAGACTCACGCCCCAAGAAAGCCACATCCGGGGTTAAATCCACGTTAAACGCCTGTTAAGTCAGTCATTTAAGGGAAATTGACGGGATTCCGGGAGCCTAGTTGGCGGCTGCCGCGGCGGGCTCGGCCAGGCCCTCGCGCTCCATGGCCTCGGCGAAGGACAAGAGGTCGCGCCAGGCCTCGCGCTTCTGCGCCGGCTGGCGCAGCAGGTAGGCGGGATGCAGGGTCGGCAGGGCCGGGATCGGGTGCTCCAGGCGCGGATGGTGGTAGTCGGCCCAGCGCCCGCGCAGCTTCAGGATACCTTCCGAGCGGTGCAGCAGGGTCTTGGCCGACATGCCGCCGACCAGCAGCAGCAGCTTCGGCTGCAGGACCTCGATCTGGCGCTCCAGGAAGGGCAGGCAGGAGGCGATCTCCCCCGGCGTCGGGTTGCGGTTTCCCGGCGGACGCCAGTACAGCAGGTTGGTGATGTAGACCTTGGTGCGGTCCAGCCCGATGGCCGCCAGCATACGGTCCAGCAGCTGGCCCGCCGGGCCGACGAAGGGCTTGCCCTGGCGATCCTCCTGGGCCCCCGGCGCCTCGCCGATGATCATGATCCGGGCCTCGGGATTGCCGTCGAACAGGCACAGGTTGGTGGCCGTCGCCTTCAGCGGGCAACCCTCGAAGGCTTCCAGAGCCTGGCGGATCTCCTCGATGGTCTTGGCCCCCGCGGCCAGGCGCTGGGCCGAGGCCTGGGCCTCGCTGGCCGAGGTCAGGCTGGGGGCCGGGCGGCCTTGCGGGGCGCGGCTTTGCGCTGCTGCCGGCGGGCGCTGGGGCGCCTCGGCCATGCCCGCCGGGGGCGTCGCAGGGACGGGCGCCGGCACGGCCGGGGCGGCCGCCGCGGCCGGACGGGCCGCCGTGCGGTCGAGCGGCTGCGCGCCGATGGCTTCGTCGGCGCCGGCCTCGATCTGCCACTTAAGGGCCTCGAGGAAATCCTGCTCGCTGACCTGTTGCTTGGGGGGCGTAGTCATGGTGGCCGCCAGGATAGCACCGGCGGGCCTGCTCCAGAAAGCGGGGAAGGCCGGAAAACCGGGAAGGAGGTCGGCGGTGGCCTAGTGGTAGAGCGGCGAAACGACCAGCACCAGCAGCACGTTGCCCAGGATGACCGCCACGATCATGAACATGAGCAGCGTGTAGCGGTGCACGTTGGCTTCGCGTGACGATTTGATGGCGCGGGTGAACTGGGAGAAGCTGGAGAAGTGCCCGGCGATGTCGCGCAGCTTCTCGCGCTCGGTGTTCTGCCAGACCTGGTAGAGCGCCAGCATGTAGATCACCGCGCAGGAGCACACGAAGCTGATGGCGATGATCAGGTTGGTCAGGGCGGCGTTGTTGGGGACCAGCTGCGCCAGCGCGACCAGGCCGCCGAAGGTCAGCAGGGTCGCGCCCAGGGACTTCCACTGGTGCGCCTTGGCGAAGCGGATGGAATCGGCCGACTCCTTATACAGCATGCACATTTCGGCATGCGTCAGCTCGTCCAGCTCGCTGGGCGCGTTTTCGCGGACCGGCTCGTCGCCGAGATCCCGGATTTCCTGTGCAACCATGGTTTGCGGTCTCCAACGCCGTTATCCTCTGCCGGAAAGGTAAATTTTTCGGAAAACCCGGCAGCAGGCCCTCGGGGAAGAGGCCCTGAGGACGCCCGCAGGCGAAAGGACGGCGCGGCGTGTGGGCTTTGCCCCGGCGGGCGGGCTGTACTATGTAGGGCCGCGGCGGGGCCGAAGGGGCCGCCCGCCGGCGGGCAAACAAACGAGTGGGCGCAGGCGCGCCGGACCGGGGGGCACCCCCTCAGGGGCCAGACCAAGAGAGTGTGGCCGGTGCGCGGCAGGAGAGAGGGATCTTGGAACGCGAATTCATGGAATACGATGTGGTCATCGTCGGCGCCGGCCCGGCCGGCCTCTCGGCGGCCATCCGCCTGCGGCAGCTTTCGGCGGAAAGCGGCCAGGAGATCACCGTCTGCGTTCTCGAGAAGGGCTCCGAGGTCGGCGCCCACATCCTCTCCGGCGCGGTGCTGGAGCCGCGCGCCCTCAACGAGCTGATCCCCGACTGGAAGGACCAGGGCGCGCCGCTCAACGCCCCGGTCGAGGACGAGAAGTTCATGTTGCTCTCGGAGAAGGGCAGCACCTCCGTGCCGGTGTGGATGCTGCCGCCGCAGATGCAGAACCACGGCAACTACGTGGTCTCCCTCGGCAACGTCTGCCGCTGGCTGGCCGAGCAGGCCGAGGCCCTGGGCGCGGAGATCTACCCGGGCTTCGCCGCGGCCGAGGTGCTCTACCACGAGGACGGCCGGGTCAAGGGCGTGGCCACCGGCGACATGGGCGTGGCCCGCGACGGCTCGCAGAAAGACAGCTACCAGCCGGGCATGGAACTGCACGGCCGCTACACCCTGTTCGGCGAGGGCTGCCGCGGTTCGCTCACCAGGCAGCTGGAGGCGAAGTTCGGCCTGCGCGAGGGCGCCGACCCGCAGACCTACGGCATCGGCATCAAGGAACTGTGGGAGCTGGATCCCGCCAAGCACAAGACCGGCACGGTGATCCACACCGCCGGCTGGCCGATGAACAACACCACCTGGGGCGGCTCCTTCATCTACCACCTGGAGAACAACCAGGCCTACGTCGGCTACGTCATCGGTCTGGACTACGATAACCCGCACCTCTCGACCTTCGACGAGATGCAGCGCTTCAAGACGCATCCGGCGATCCGCCCGATGCTGGAGGGCGGCAAGCGCATCGCCTACGGCGCGCGCGCCCTCAACGAAGGCGGCCTGCAGTCGCTGCCCAAGCTGGTCTTCCCGGGCGGGGCGCTGATCGGCTGTGCCGCCGGCTTCCTCAACGTGCCGAAGATCAAGGGCAGCCACAACGCCATGAAGACCGGCATGTTGGCCGCCGAGACCGCCTTCGAGGCGATCACGGGCGCGGGCGAGGGCGGCGAGACGCCGGCGGTCCTGGACGCCTTCCCGCAGAAGTTCGAAAGCTCCTGGGTTTACGAAGAGCTCTACAAGGCGCGCAACTTCCGTCCCGCCTTCAGCAAGTGGGGTCTCTACGGCGCCATGCTCTACGGCGGGCTGGACCTGAAGCTGCTGGGCGGCAAGGCGCCCTGGACCTTCCATCACCAGCACGCCGACAACGAATGCCTGAAGCCGGCGGCGGAGATGCCGAAGATCGACTACCCCAAGCCCGACGGCGTCGTCACCTTCGACAAGCTGTCCTCGGTCTTCATCTCCAACACCAATCACGAGGAGGACCAGCCGGTCCACCTGACGCTGAAGGATCCTTCGGTCCCGGTGGAGCACAACCTGAAGCTCTATGACGAGCCGGCCCAGCGCTACTGCCCGGCGGGCGTCTACGAGATCGTGCGCGACGACGACGGCAGCAACCCGCGCCTGCAGATCAACGCGCAGAACTGCGTCCACTGTAAGACCTGCGACATCAAGGACCCGACCCAGAATATCGTCTGGGTGACGCCGGAAGGCGGCGGCGGGCCCAATTACCCGAATATGTAGCGATCCCGGTCTCCGGGCCGGCCGCCACGGCCGGCGCGCCTTGCAGGGCGCCGTGAAAAAGCCATGTTATCCGGGCAGCCTAACCCGGAAGGCCGGGGCCAGCGGCGGCCCGGCGCCGCCGCGCGGTCGCGAAAAGGTGACTCCCGCGGTTCGCAGGGGTCCGAAGCTGGTCATTGTGAGGCCTCGGAGCGGTCGGTTACACTGGCCCCGCCAGCCCCGGCAGCGGCCGGTCCCCGCGCCGCCCGCCTGAAGCGAAACCGCCAGGAGAGTAATTTGTCGAACCTTCGGGTCTTCCTGCGCCGTGCCACGTGGTTCCAGCAAGCCAAGTGGTCCCGGACGGCGCTCATCGCCTTGGCGGCGGGCTTCGTGCCCGCTGCCTGCGGCGCGGAATCCCCGGTGCTGAGCGCCGGCCTCGACACCCAGGTCGCCCAGGCCGCTCAGCCGGCCTCACCGCCGACGATCTCCTCGCCCTACGGCGCCTACCTGGCCGGCCTGGTGGCGCGCGGCGACGGCGACCTGGAGGCGGCGACCGATTACATGCTGCAGGCGCTGCGCTACGACCCCGACAATCCGGCGGTTCTCTTTCCCGCCCTGCAACTGGCCGCGGCCACCGGCCGCCAGGAGGCCGCCGCCAGCCTGGCGGAACGCGTCCTCCAGCAGGAGCCGCAGCATAGCCTCGCCACGCTGATCCTGGCGGTGGAGGCGGCCAAGGCCGGCGACATGGACAAGGCGGACGAACTGCTGGCCGGGCTGCCGCAACGCAATTTCGACCAGGTTCTGGTGCCCATGCTGCGGGCCTGGGTGCAAACCGGCCAGGGCGACCCCGACGCCGGGCTGGAGACGCTCTCTGTGCTGAAGGGCGACCGCGGCGCCAGCGTGCTTTACGGCCTGCACGCGGCGCTGATCAACGAGGTTGCCGGGCGCGACGAGCTGGCGGCCCAGGAATACGAGACGTTGCTGTCGTCGGCGGGCCGGCCGACGGTGCGCCTGACCTGGCTTGCCGGCAGCTTCTTCGAACGCCATGGCCAACGCGACCGCGCCCTGGCGCTGTACCGCGATTTCGTCGGCACCACCGTCGGCTCGGATATTCTCATGCCGATGCTGGAGCGCGCCGAGCAAGGCGGCGAGAGCCCGATCGAGGTTTCCACCGCCACCGACGGCATGGCCGAGGTGCTGTTCAACCTGGCCGGCCTGCTGAGCCAGGAACAGGCCGACGACGCGGCGCTGGTTTACCTGTATCAGGCGCTGGCGCTGAGGCCCGACTTCGTCATGGCCCAGGTGCTGCTGGGCGAGATCCTGCAGAAGCAGGACCGCAGCCGCGCGGCCATCGCCGCCTATCGCAAGGTGCCGCAGGGCTCGCCCTTCGGCTGGATCGTCAGCCTGCGCATCGCCGACGAACTGCAGCAGCTGGGCGACAACGAGGCGGCGCTCAAAGAGCTCGACCGCCTCGCCGCCGAACGCCCCGACGCCTACGAGCCGATGATGCGCAAGGGCAACCTGCTGCGCATCGAGGAACGCTTCGGCGAGGCGGTGGTCGCCTACGACGAGGCCGTGGCGCGCATCGAGCGCGGCGGTGAGATCGAGCCGCGGCACTGGTCGCTGCTCTATTTCCGCGGCATCGCCCTGGAGCGCGACGACCAGTGGGAGCGCGCGGAGGCGGACTTCAAGCACGCCCTCGGCCTGATGCCGGAGCAGCCCTACGTGATGAACTACCTCGCCTACTCCTGGGTCGAGAAGAAGCAGAACCTGGACGAGGCGGAAGCCATGTTGGAGCGCGCGGTGAAACTGCGCCCGCGCGACGGTTACATCGTCGACAGTCTCGGCTGGGTCTACTACCGCCTCGGGCGCTACGACGAAGCGGTGACGCAGTTGGAGCGCGCCGTCGAACTGCGTCCCCAGGATCCAACCATCAATGACCATCTGGGCGATGCCTTCTGGCAGGTCGGGCGCAAACACGAGGCGCGCTTCCAGTGGCACCGCGCCTTGAGCCTGGATCCGGAAGAAGACCAGATCCCGGTGATCGAAAAGAAGATCAAGGAAGGCATGACGACGCCGCCAGAGGACATCTGAGCGCGGTTCGATATCGCCTGCCTGTCCATAGCCAGCCGAGTCCTTTCCCGTGACCCTTCGCGACGCTTCCGCGCTGTCAAAGATCAGTGGAGCCGCCCTGGCGGAGGACGCCTGGGCCAAGATCAACCTGACCCTGCAGATCACGGGGCGACGGCCCGACGGCTATCACGAGCTGAACAGCCTGGTCGTCTTCGCCGAGGTAGGTGACAGGCTGACCTTCGCGCCGGCCGACGACGGCGCCGTCACCCTCGGCATCGAGGGCCCCTTCGCCAGCGGCCTGCGCGACGAGCCGGACAATCTGGTGCTGCGCGCCGCGCGGGCGCTGGCGGCGGAGGCCGCTGTCGAGACGGGCGCCGTCCTCACCCTCACCAAGAACCTGCCCGTCGCCTCGGGCATCGGCGGCGGTTCCGCCGACGCCGCTGCGGCGCTGCGCGGCCTCGCGCGCCTCTGGGATCTCAGCCTGCCGGCGGAAAGGCTGGAGGCCCTGGCGCTGCAACTCGGCGCCGACGTGCCGGTCTGCCTGCGCGGCGTGCCGGTGGTGATGTCGGGCATCGGCGAGCGCCTGGAGCCGGTGCCGGCCCTGCCGCCGCTATGGTTCGTGCTCGTCAATCCGGGGGTCGCGCTGTCCACTGCCGAGGTCTTCGCCGGGCGCGAAGGAGACTTCGCGCAGGCGGCCGAGCCCCTGTTGCCGCCGATCGGCCTGGTCGCGCTTGTCGACTGGCTGGCGGCGCGGCCCAACGACCTGCAGGCCGCGGCCTGCCGCCTGGCGCCGGCGGTGGTGGAAGTGCTGGACGCCCTCGACGACCTCTCCGATTGCCTCTTGGCGCGCATGTCGGGCAGCGGGGCGACCTGCTTCGGCCTGTTCGAAAGCGAGGAGGCGGCGCAGCACGCCGCCGAGGCGCTGGCGCTGCAACATCCGCATTGGTGGGTGGCGCCGGCGCTGCTGCGCGCCTAGCAAAACGCGGCGGGCCAAGAGCCTTTCACGGTCAGATTGAAGCAATTCTGTTTGCGAGCGGAGTGGCGGTCCGCCAGGAGAATGGCGCAGCGCGATGCGGCGCATCGGGCAAGCCTTTCGACGCCGCGGGCGCCCGCCGCTCGCAAACCCGCAGGGCCGGGTGGCTTTGCGTCAATGCCGGCGGACTTTGCCTTGGCCATAGCGCCGCTATGGCCGGCGTCAAACCCCTTGGTCTTGCCGCAAATCCACTCCGGCAGAATGGTTCAATCTGATCGTGAAAGGCTCTAACTGCCGTAGAGTTCGGCGACCGAGCGCAGCTCTTCCAGCAGGGCCTTGTCGGCGCCGCCCTCGGCGGGCAGGCCCGCCATTTCGCGGTAGGCGCTGATGGCCGCTTCGGTCTCGGCGGTCAGGATGCCCTCCAGGTTGCCGGGGGCGAGGCCCAGGCGGTCCAGCAGCTTCTGGACTTCGACGATCTCTTCCAGGGAAAGCTCCGTGACGTGCTCGACCGCGTCGACGGGCGTGGTCGCGACCAGCGGGCCCGGCGAGACGGGCGCCCGTACGGAGGGGCCCAGAGGCGCAGGGGCTGGCGCAGGGGCTGGCGCCGGTTCGGGTGCGGCTGTCGGCGCGGGGGCCGCCGCCGGTGTTTCGAATTCGGCCGCTACCATGCTTTCGGGGGCCGGCTGTGCGGCCACCGGGTCTTCGCCCGGCGCCGGCGCCTGGCCGCCCTGATTCAGCCAGAAGGCCAGGGCGCCGACCGCCACCATCAGGCCCAGCATGGTCAGGGCGAAGCCGCTGGAGGAGCGCTCCTTGTCCAGGCGCCGGCCGCTCGCCTGGGGGGCGATGGCCGGCTTGGTCAGGGCGGGGCCCTTCACCGGCATGCCGGTCTTGGGCGCGCTCTTGGCATTGCTGGCCGGCACCTTGGAGGCTTCCGGCTGCTTGGCGGCCTCGGTCTTCGCCGTCTCCTTGCCGGGCAGCGGCTTGTCCGCTTCCGGCTTCGCGCTCTCCGACTTGCGGGCCGGCGGGGTGCCGACGGGGGTGCCGACGAGAGGCGAGCTGCCGGCGGGCTTGCGCGCGCCGTTGGCCGGGCCGCCGTTGGCCGGGCCGCCGTTGGCCGGGCCGCCGTTGGTCGGGCCGCCGTTGGTCGGGCCGCCGTTGGTCAGGCCGCCGTTGGTCAGGCCGTTGCCGGGCTTGGGGCTGCCGGAGCCGTTCTTGGCATTGGTAAAGGTGAGGCCGCTGGCCTTGGCCGAGGTGGGCTGCGGGCCGCTGGCCTTCAGTTCGCCCGCCGAGGGTCCGGCGAAGCGCAGACCGCTGCCTTCCGGCAGCTTGCTCGGCGCCGCCACGATCGGGCGGTTGCTGCCGAAGGTGATGGTCGCCGGATCCGGGGCCAGGGATTTGGCATCGGGGGATTTGGCATCGGGGGATTTGGCTTCGGGGGACTTGGCAGCAGGGGACTTGGCAGCAGGGGACTTGGCATCGGGGGATTTGGCAGCAGGGGTCTTCGCGGCCGGCTTCCGGCCGGCGGCGGACCTGGTCCCGGCCGCCTTGCTCTTGGTGGCCTTCGGCTTGGCAGCACGGCCGTCCGGCGCCTTGGCGCGCTTGGTCTTGGGCGAGCGCGACTTGCCCGCCCCCTTCTTGGGGACGGCCTTGTTCGATTTGGGTGACGCCTTGTCCGTACGTTCTGTCATTCTCTTCGGCGGACCGTTCAAGACCCAGCTAACATGCTCAACTTTCCGCCTGCCGGACCCGCTTGCCCGGACCGGCTCCGGGCAGACCCGGGGCGCAGTTGGGGCGGTGCGGCAAGCTCCAATGGACCGTTATGGGCCAGCCGTGGTTAACGGAGCCCTAATTCGAAGCCTTTCAAAAACATAAGTTTTTACCCTCTTGCGAGGCTTCAGAAGCGTTGTCAGCGGTGCAAATCCACGGTTATAAGCAGACCTCGGCCCGGGGATCACATGCCTTTGAAAGAAAAAGATTCTTCACGCGATCTGCTCGCCGCCTGGGTAACCGGGGTCTGCCGGCGCCCGGTTCTCGTCCTGTTCGCCTGCCTGGCGCTGGCCGCGGGCCTGCTGTGGAGCGCCGCCACCAGCCTCACCATCAACACCTCCACCGAGGACATGCTGTCGGCGGAACTGCCCTGGCGGCAGAACAACCGCGCCGTCGACCGCGCCTTCCCGCAGCTGGTCGACAGCCTGACCATCGCCGTGGAAGGCCCCGACGCCCTGGCCGCCGAGGACGCCGCCGAGCGCCTGGCCCGGGTCCTGCGCGCCCAGGACCAGGTCTTCCATTCGGTGATGCTGCCCGAGGGCGGGGACTTCTTCCGCCGCAACGGCCTGCTCTACCTCTCGCCGGAGGAACTGCAGGCCGAGAGCGACCGCCTGGCCGCGGCCCAGCCCCTGCTGGCGGCCCTGCAGGAGGATCCCAGCCTGCGCGGCCTGGCCGACCTGCTGATCCGGGCCTTCGACAGTGACGACGCGGCGGCCGAGATCGCCGATCTCGCGCCGCTGCTGACGCGCCTGGCGGCGACCGCAGAGGCCCTGCCGGACAACCCGGCCGCGCGGCTCTCCTGGTCGGCGCTCTTCTCCGGCGGCCCAGCGTCTGGTGAGGGGGAGTCCGCGGCCGACCGCCGGCGTTTCCTCATCGCCAAGCCGGTGATCGACTTCGCCTCGCTGGAGCCCATGGCGGCCGGCGTGGCCGCGGTGGAAAGGGCCGCCGACGACCTGGGCCTGACGTCGGCGGACGGCTATCGCCTGCGCCTGACCGGCGAGGCGCTGATGCTGCAGGACGAACTGGTCTCCGTGCGCACCGGGATCGGCATCGTCGGCCTCATCTCCGGCCTGCTGGTCGCCGTGGTGCTCTTCGCCGGCCTGCGCTCCTGGCGGCTGGTGCTGCCGATCCTGGTGACCCTGGTGGCGGGACTGGCCTGGACCGCCGGTTTCGCCGCCCTGGCGGTGGGCGAGCTGAACCTCATCTCCGTGGCCTTCGCCGTGCTCTTCATCGGCCTCAGCGTCGACTTCGGCATCCACTTTGCCCTGCGCGTGCAGGAGAGCGTCGCGGCGGGGCGCGATCAGCCGGCCGCCCTCACCGAGGCCGCCGCGCTGACCGGCCGGCCGCTGCTGCTCTGCGCGGTCTCCTCGGCGTTGGCCTTCTTCGCCTTTTTCCCCACCGCCTACCGCGGCCTGTCGGAACTGGGCCTCATCGCCGGCACCGGCATGTTCATCGCGCTGTTCCTGAACCTTACCCTGCTGCCGGCGCTGATGCGCCTGCTGCCCGCGCGCGCGGGCGCGGTGCACCTGGGCCCGCTGGCGGCGGCCAGCGCCGGGCTGCAGCGCCGCGCCGGGCGCCACGCCGGGCTGCTGGCCGGGATCGGCGTGGCGCTGGCGGTGGCGGCGGCCTTCGCCCTGCCGCAGGCGCGCTTCGACGACGACCCGCTGAACCTGCGCGACCCGGACTCGCCCTCGGTGGCGGCGCTGCTCGACCTGCTGGACGATGCGCGGATCTCCCCCTACAGCGCCCAGGTGCTGGCCGACGACCTGGAGCAGGCGCGGGCCGAGGCGGTGCGGCTGGAGGCCCTGCCGGAGGTTTCGGCCGCCGTCACCCTGGACGCCTTCGTGCCGGCCGGGCAGGACGCGAAGCTCGACATCATCGACCAGACCGCGCTGCTGCTCTCGCCGCTCTTCACCGCACCGCCGCCCCTGCCGGCGCCCGACGACGCCGAGCGCGCGGCGGCGCTGAAGCGTCTTGAGGCCGCATTGCAGGATCCGCCGCCGGAACTGGCGGGCGAAGCGGCGCGCCTCGCCAAGGCTCTCGGCAACCTCGGGCCCGTCACGCCGGCGCGGCTGGAGACCGCCTGGCTCGGCGGTTTCGAGGGGGCCTTGAACCGCTTGCTGGACGCCCTGGAAGCGCAGCCGGTCACCCTCGACGACCTGCCCGAGGAACTGCGGCGGCGCTACGAGGCGGCGGACGGCCCCGAGAAAGGCAAGGTGCTGGTCGAGGTGATCCCGGAGGCCGACCTGCGTGACCCGGCGGCGCGCGAGCGTTTCGTCGCGGCGGTCCAGGCCGAGGTACCCAACGTCTCCGGCGTGCCGGTCACCATCGTCGAGGCCGGCTGGGCGGTGGTCACCGCCTTCGCGGAGGCCACGGTGCTGGCGCTCTGCGCCATCGCCCTGCTGTTGCTGGTGGTTCTGCGCTCGCCGCTCGACACCCTCCTGGTGCTGCTGCCGCTCACACTGGCGGCCGTGCTCACGGTCGCGGCGGGCGTGGTCTTCGACCTGCCCTTCAACTTCGCCAACGTCATCGTGCTGCCGCTGCTGCTCGGCCTCGGCGTCGACAGCGGCATCCACTACGTGATGCGCGCGCGCGAGGAGAAGGCGGGCGCGGTCGCCCCGACCAACTCCACGCCGCGGGCGATCTTCCTCTCGGCGCTGACCACGCTCGCCTCCTTCGGGGCGCTGTCGATCTCCCAGCACCCGGGCACCGCCTCCATGGGCCTGCTGCTGACCGTGGCCATCGTCATCACCCTCGTCTGCGTGCTGGCCTTCCTGCCGGCGCTCCTGGCCCTGGCCGGGCGGATGCC
>JBNKHC010000344.1:0-7347 GCA_050290145.1 Kiloniellaceae bacterium
TGGTGCCGCTGCTGCCTGTCGTCCGTGAGGCCATCGCAGATTACCTGGCCGCCTGCCCCTATCCGCAGCAGGACGATTCGCCGCTGTTCCTCGGCAAGCGCGGCGGCCCGCTCGGCCCCCGCCAGGTGCAGCAGCGGATGCGCGACCTGCGCCTGCTGCTCGGCCTGCCGGAAAGCGCGACACCGCACGCCCTGCGCCACTCCTTCGCCACCCACCTGCTGGCCGGCGGCGGCGACCTGCGCGCCATCCAGGAGTTGCTGGGCCACGCTTCGCTGGCCTCGACCCAGCGCTACACCGAGGTCGACGTGGCCGGCCTGCTGGAGGTCTACGACCGGGCCCATCCACGCGCCCGGGCCCGGCCGCGCGCAAAAACCCGCTCCGGCTGAGCACCGCGCCCCTCTGCACGTCAAGGTATCGGGGAATGCCGAGCCAATGCTGTTCGATTGGGTTGAAAAGCCTGCTCTTTTGGGAAAAAGGCCCGGCAATTTACACGTTTCGGTCAGATGAACCGTATAAGCTACCAGAGCGACAAAGTTCAGTGCGCCAATTGATAAGGAGATATCTCCCCATGGTCCGTATTCTGGCAGCCGTCCTCGTCTTGCTGCTCGCCGCCGCCGGGCCTGCCCTGGCCCAGGGCAAGAGCAACGGCAAGGGCAAAGGCAATTCCGGCAAGCCCAACGACGGCATGGCGACCGAAGACGTCGTCGAAGGCGTGACCGCCGGCGTGCTCGGCGCCGTCCTCGGCGACGACGAGAAGCGGATCATCCGCAACTATTTCGGCGAGCACCCCAAGGCCGCCGGCAAGGTGAAGGAACTGCCCCCGGGCATTCGCAAGAAGATCGCCCGCGGCGGCACCATGCCGCCGGGCATCGCCAAGCAGGTCCTGCCCGACGGCCTGCACCGCCAGCTGCCGCAGCGCGACGGTTACGGCTACGAGATCGTCGGCACCGACGTGGTGCTGGTCGAGAACGCCACCCGCGTGGTCGTCGACGTGCTGAGGGACGTGCTGACCGGCAGATAAGCCCGCGCACCCCCAACCATTCAAAAACAACGGCCGCCCGGTCATCGCCGGGCGGCCGTTTCCTTTCACCGCAAAGTTTCCTTCCCGCCATCGGGCGAGGCACCGCGGCGGCCCAGCAGCGCCAGGATCAGCGGGCCGGTCAGCACACCGAGACCCATCAGGGCGAAGGCGAGGCCCCAGGCCAGGCCCGAGCCGGTGCCGCCGCCCAGGTCCAGGACCACGCCGAAGGCCAGCGGCGCGACGAAGCCGCTGCCGAAGCCGAGCAGGGAATGCAGGGCCATGGTGGCGCCGCGGCGCTGCGGCGTGGCGGCGATCACCGTGCCGGCGGTGAGCGCGCCGGAGTCGGCCATGATGACGCAGCCGTAGATCACCAGCAGCGCGCCCAACAGCCAGACCGGCGCGGCGGCCAGGAAACCGATCACCAGGGAGATGGCGCCGGAGGCGAACATGAAGCAGGCAATGCTGCGCCGGCGCCCGAAGGCGGTGGCGATCTCGTTGCCGAGGATCGAGGCCGGCATGCCGAGCAGCAGGATCACCGTCGCCACCTGGGTCGGGGTCCAGGGCCCGGCGGCGAGGTCCGGCTGCCGCGCGAAGACGAAGACCAGGAAGGCGACCAGCCAGGCGCGGAAGCCGAAGAGCTCCCAGATGTGCGCGGCGTAGCCCAGGGTGTAGGCCAGCGCCGCGCGGTTGCGCAGCACCGGGCGGAAGTCGAAGAGGCCCGCCTCCTGAGGCGGCTCGGGCTGGCGCGTCAGGGGGCGCACGAAGGCGGCGACCAGGGCGAAGGCGAGGAAGGAGCCGAGCGCGGCGGCGAAGAAGGCGGCGGGCCAGCCGGCCAGGGCCTCGGCCTCGCCGGCCACCAGCACCGAGAGGCTGGCGCCGATGCCGAAGAAGGCGGTGTAGACCGCCACCGCGCGCGGGCGGCGGCGCTCGTCCAGGCGGTCGGAGAGCAGCTTCAGGCCCACCATGTAGGTGCCGGCCAGGCCGACGCCGCCCAGCACCCGGAAGGCCATGGCCGTCCACAGCCCCTGGGCCAGGAAGGCGAAACCCAGGGCGGCCAGGCCGCCCAGCAGGCAGGAGGCGAGGTAGACCCGGCGCGCGTCCAGCCGGTCGGTCACCGTGACCAGCAGCGGCACCGCCGCCGCATAGCCGGCGTAGTAGATGCCGCTGATCCAGCCCGCCTCGGTGCCGCTCAGGCCCCACAGCGGCTGGAACACCGGGATCAGCGCCGGAAAGGCGGCGTTGTTCAGCATGCCCAGCACCTGCGTCGCGCAGAGCAGCGCCACCAGGTTCCAACCACGCGCTTCGCCGCGCCTGTCACTCGCTTGCGTCATCTGCTTCCGGCCGACCCGACGCCCAAGGGCGCCGGCAAGAAGAATTCTCCGATTGCCCGCCCCTTTGGGCGGTGCGGGCTGTTATACTCCGCGCCATGACTCCCGCACTTGTTATCTTCGATTGCGATGGCGTCCTCGTCGACAGCGAAGCCATCGCCAACCGCATCATGGCCGAAGCCATCACGGCCGCTGGTGTTCCCATCACCTATGAAGAGTGCCGCGCGCGCTTCGTCGGCGGCACCCTGCAACGGGTGATCGACACGGTGGAGCAGTGGCGCGGCGCCCCGCTGCCCGCAAACTGGAAGGCGGACTTCGAGGCGCGGCGCAACGAGGCCTTCCGCCGCGAGCTGACGGCCGTCCCCGGCGCCGCCGCGGCAGTGGAGGCCATCCGCGCCGGCCGGACACCGGTCTGCGTCGCTTCCTCCGGCAACCTGGAGAAAATGAACCTGACCCTGGGGCTCACCGGGCTGAAGACCTACTTCGGCGACAACCTCTTCTCCGCTACCATGGTGGCGCAGGGCAAGCCGGCGCCGGACCTCTTCCTCTACGCCGCCGAGCAGATGGGCCAGGTCCCCGAAAACTGCGTGGTGGTGGAGGACAGCCTGCTGGGCGTCACCGCCGCCGTCGCCGCCGGCATGCGCGTGCTGGCCTACACCGCCGAGGCCGAGGCCGACGCCCTGAAAGCCGCTGGCGCCCAGCCCTTCGACAACATGGCTGAGCTTCCAGAACTGCTCGGCCTCAAGCCGGCCCTCAGCCTGGTCGAGTAGAGGGGCGGCGCCTCAGATGTGGATGGGGCGGCCGTCGGCGGCCAGCGCGGCTTCCTTCACCGCCTCGCCCATGGAGGGATGCGAGTGGCAGGTGCGGGCGATGTCCTCGGCCGAGCCGCCGAACTCCATCACCGTCACGCACTCGGCCAGGATGTCGCCGGCCAGGGGGCCGACGATGTGCACGCCCAGCACCTTGTCGCTGCGCTTGTCGGCCAGCACCTTCACCACGCCGTCCGTGTCGCCCACGGCGCGGGCGCGGCTGTTCGCGGTGAAAGGAAACTTGCCGACCTTGTAGTCGATGCCGGCTTCCTTCAGCTGCTCCTCGGTCTTGCCGACGCCGGCCACCTCAGGCCAGGTGTAGACCACGCCCGGCACGAGGTTGTAGTCGATGTGGCTCTTCTGGCCGGTCATGCGCTCCACCGCGACCACGCCGTCCTCCTCGGCCTTGTGGGCCAGCATGGGGCCCGGCACACAATCGCCGATGGCGTAGATGCCCGCGACCGAGGTCTGGAAGTTCTCGTCGACCTGGATGACGCCGCGGTTGTCCATGGCGACGCCCAGTTCCTGCAGGCCCAGGCCCTCGGTGAAGGGCCGCCGGCCGATGGCGACCAGCACCACGTCGGCCTTCAGTTCCTCCGCGTCGCCGCCCTTGGCCGGCTCCAGCGTCAGCGTCACGCCACCTTTTCCGTTCTTGGCGCCGGTCACCTTGGTGCCCAGCTTGAACTTCAGACCCTGCTTGCCGAGGATCCGCTGGGTCTGCTTGGCGATGTCGCCGTCCATGCCCGGCAGGATGCGGTCGAGGAATTCCACCACGGTCACCTCGGCGCCCAGGCGCGACCACACCGAGCCCATCTCCAGGCCGATGACGCCGGCGCCGATCACCACCATCTGGCCCGGCACCTTGTCGAGGGCCAGCGCGCCGGTCGAGGTGACGACCTGCTTTTCGTCGGTCTCGACACCCGGCAGCGGTGTGGACTCGGAGCCGGTGGCGATGAGGATGTTCTTGGTGGAGAGGGTATCCTCGCCGCCGTCGGCCAGCGCCACCTTAACGCTGCCGGCGGCGGGGATCGTGCCCCAGCCCTTCACGTAGTCGATCTTGTTCTTCTTGAACAGCATCTCGATGCCGCCGGTCAGGCCCTTCACGACCTTGTCCTTGCGCTGCATCATCGCGCCGACGTCGAGGCCCAGGCCCTCCACCTTGATGCCGTGCTCGGCGAAGTGCTTGGCCGCGTCGGCGTATTTCTCAGAGGACTGCAGCAGCGCCTTGGAGGGGATGCAGCCGACGTTGAGGCAGGTACCGCCCAAAGCGCCGCGCCCTTCGACGCAGGCCGTCTTCATGCCGAGCTGCGCTGCGCGGATCGCGGCCACGTAGCCGCCGGGACCGCCGCCGATCACCACCAGGTCGTACTGCTTGTCGCTCATCGTCTGCTTCTTCCTCGGGCGCGTCAGAAAAGGTCCGAATTTCCGCCCAACATGCCGCAGGAGCCCCGGGGGAACAAGGCTGCAGCAAGCAAGTCAGCCATTCGCCGGGCAGGCGGCTTCGGCGGATCGGCGATACGGAAGAAGGAGAAATGCCGGAACGCGCGCCTTCAAGCGCGCGCCCCGGCAGTCAGGCAGGTGGCCGGAAGGGGATGCCGGCTCAGCGCAGGGACATCAGACGGATCGTGGTGCGGGGATCGTCCTCGTAGAGCGGGCGGTCGGACCGCCGGGCCGGGTCGATCCCGGCGTCGCGCAGCTGCTCCGGGGTCAGGGCCGCCAGGGCGCGCCGGGTGGCCGCGCGGCGCAGATAGCGCAGCAGATAGTCGGAGACCGTGGCCGGCCCGGACGGCCGGCAGGGGTTGGGGGCGTAGATCGCGGTGGTGGCCATGGTTCTGCTCCGGGTTCAAGGGTCTGTTTGTCTCGGCGACGGTCTCAAGAATCGGCGGGAAGCGTTTCAAGGGAGGGCTGCGCGGCGCGAAAGGCCGATGAAAAATCATGGCCGCAGCGTGAAATATGCGTAAAATCGGGCTGAAACGCCGCCCCGGTCCGGATCTGAAAAGGTCTTGCGCATGCCCCTCGCCTTGTTCGGCGGCATCTCTGTCACCACCCCGGCCGGCGACGCCGTCGCCCTGCCGACCCGCAAGACCGCCCTGGTCCTGGCGGTGCTCGCCCTGCTGGGCGACAAGGGCGCGACCCGCGATGCCCTGGTGGAGTGGATCTGGCCGGAGCGTGCCGAAGGCCAGGGCAAGTCCAGCCTGCGCCAGGCCCTGACCGCGATCCGCAAGGCCCTGCCGACGGTGCTGGAAGGCGCCGGCGTGGAAACCGAGCAGGACACTGTGCGGCTGAGCGGCGCGGCGGAGCTCATCGACATCCACCGCTTCGAGCAGCAGGCGCAGGCCGGCGGGCGCGGCGCGCTGGCCGAGGCCGCAACCCTCTACAGCGGCGAACTGCTGGAGGGCGTCCCGCTCAGCGGGGCGCTGGAAAACCTCGTGGCCGCGCAGCGCGCGCAGCTGCGCCAGGAGGCGCTGGATCTGGCCGAGCGCCTGAGCGAAGAGTCCGGGCTTTCGAAGGCCGAGCAGGCCGCCTGCGAAGCCCTGGCGAACCGGCTGCTGGCGGCGGACCCGGCCGCCGAGGCCGCGCACCGCGCGCTGATCCGCCTGCGCCTGGCCGAGGGCCAGCCCAACGCCGCGCGCCGCCAGCTGGAGCGCTGCGCAGAGGCGGTGAAACGCGACCTGGGGGTCGAGCCGGAAGCCCGCACCCTGGCGCTGCTGAACGGCACGGCCCCGGCGGAGACGCCCGCGGCTGCGGTGGCGGCACCGCCGCGGCGGGACACTCTGGTGACGTCGGCCGCCGCCCCCGACCGCCGCGGCCAGCCCAGCGTCGTGGTCATGCCCTTCGACGACCTGGGCGGCCGGGACGGCGACGTCTTCGCCGACGGCGTGGTGGAGGAGATCACCTCGGCCCTGTCGCGCATCAAGGACTTCTTCGTCATCGCCCGGCAGTCGGCCTTCACCTACAAGGGCCGCTTCGTCGACGTGCGCGAGGTCGGGCGCGACCTCGGCGTCGGCTACGCCGTGGAAGGCACCGTGCGGCGCGGCGGCGAGCGGGTGCGCATCACCGTGCAGCTGGTGGAAACGGCAAGCGGCCGCCAGCTGTGGTCGGAGCGCTACGAGGACGACCGCTCGGAGCTCTTCGACCTGCAGGACCGCATCGCCTCCCAGGTCGCCGGTGCCATCAACCCCTCGATCCGCGCCTCGGAGATCGAGCGGGCGCGCCAGACCCCGCCGGAGAACCTGCAGGCCTATGACCTGGTGCTGCAGGCCCTGCCCCACTTCTGGGCGCACCACCGCGAAGACAACCTCAAGGCCCTGGCGCTCTTCGAAGCGGCCTTGGCGCGCGATCCGGACTATGGCGTCGCCCTGGCCTTCAAGGCCTGGTGCCACGCCCAGCAGACCTGCTACCTCTGGACCGAGAAGCCCGCCGAGGAGCGCGTTCTGGCCGCCGCCGCCGCGGACAGGGCGGCCCAGCATGTGCACGACCACGCCACCGCCCTGGCGGCCATCGGCGCCGCCTACGGCATGACCACCACCGACCAGGCGCGCGCCGAGAGCTTCATCGAGCGCAGCCTCGCCCTCGACCCCAACAACGCCTGGGGCTGGCTGCGCGCCGGCTGGCAACGGGTCTTCTTCCGCGACTTCGAGAACGCCATCGCCAGTTTCGAGCGGGCGCTCAGCCTCAGCCCCTTCGACCCCTTCACCTTCAACATGTACTTCGGCATGGCGGCAGCCCATGCGGAGATCGGCAAGTTCCAGGAAGCGGTCAACCTGGTGCAGAAAGGCCTGCGCGCGGCCCCCGGCGTCACCTGGGCCTACCGCATGCTGGCGGCCTATCACGCGCAGCTCGGCAACAAAGAGAAAGCCGCCGAAGCGCTGGCGGAGTTCAGCCGCCACTATCCCGGCATCACCATAGAGCGGATGCGCCAGAGCATGCCGCCGACGCTGCACCTCAGCAATCCCGCCTACTGGGAAGGCATGCGCAAGGCCGGCTTTCCGGAGAAATAGGCCCGCCGCTTAGTTGAGCAGCGGCCCCGCGTCGCTTTCGGGGTCCCCGGACTCCTTGCCCGCCGGCAGGGTGAGGTTGAAGCCGGCACCCCTGGCCGGGTCGAGAGGCTGCAGGGTGGCGACGAGGCCGCGGCGCTTCAGGTCCAGAAGGTGCCGGCCGAGACGGCCGAAGAGGGTCTCGCCGCTCT
>JBNKHC010000345.1:0-16251 GCA_050290145.1 Kiloniellaceae bacterium
CATGGGCGCGGTCCTGCCCGACGATTTCCGCCAGATCCAGATTTTCAGTCATGGTCTACATTCCTTCCCTGCAGAAGGCCCGGGACCCAATACCGGCCCGGCCTGTTAAAAACATCCACTTCGACTATGACCAGCACCGGCCTGCGCTGTTAGGTCCAGATCGACCCCGTGGACCGGACCAGTGGAAAGAAACTGGACTCATTGAATGGACCGGCATGGAACTATCGTGTCGGGCCCCCCTCCCGTCACTATTCGGGACAGCACCGAAACCCCCGGCCTTGATCCCAGGACCGGGTGGCAGGGGTGGACAGGTAACAAGATGTTTTGGGAGACCCTCCAATGACAAGAATGACGCCGAGCGAGGCATTTGTTGAAACCCTGGTGGCGAATAATGTCACCAAGATGTTCGGGATCATGGGATCCGCCTTCATGGATGCCATGGATATATTTGCCCCCGCCGGCATTGAGATGATTCCGGTGGTCCATGAACAGGGGGCTGCCCATATGGCCGACGGCTATTCCCGGGTCAGCGGCCGCCATGGGGTGGTGATCGGCCAGAACGGACCCGGCATCTCCAACTGTGTGACCGCGATCGCGGCCGCCTATTGGGCCCATTCGCCGGTGGTGATCATCACGCCGGAAACCGGCACCAACAGCCAGGGTCTGGGCGGCTTCCAGGAAGCCAACCAACTGCCGATGTTCCAGGAATTCACTAAATACCAGGGCCATGTCTGCAATCCGGCGCGCATGGCGGAATTCACCGGACGCTGTTTCGACCGGGCGATGTCGGAAATGGGCCCGACCCAGCTGAATATCCCGCGTGACTATTTCTATGGCGATATCGATGTGGAGATCCCGCAGCCGCGCCGTCTCGACCGCGGGCCGGGCGGGGATGCCAGCCTGAATGAGGCGGTGGAACTGCTGAAGACCGCCGAATTTCCAGTGATCATCTCCGGCGGCGGCGTGGTCATGGCCGATGCGGTGGAGGAATGTAAGGCGCTGGCCGAACGGCTGGGCGCGCCGGTGGTGAACAGCTATCTGCATAATGATTCCTTCCCCGCCAGCCATCCGCTGTGGTGCGGCCCGCTGGGCTATCAGGGATCGAAAGCGGCGATGAAACTGATTTCGAAAGCCGATGTGGTTCTGGCGCTGGGCACCAGGCTCGGGCCGTTCGGCACCCTGCCGCAGCATGGCCTGGATTACTGGCCCAAAGACGCCAAGATCATCCAGGTGGATGCGGATCATAAGATGCTGGGCCTGGTGAAGAAGATCCATGTGGGGATCTGCGGCGATGCCAAGGCCAGTGCTGCGGTCCTCTCAGACAAGCTGTTGAAGGTGGATCTGGCCTGCGACCGCACAAGGGAGGAGCGCGCCACCGAGATCGCCGACCAGAAAGCCGCCTGGGAGAAGGAGCTGGATGAATGGATCCATGAGACCGACGATTTCAGCATGGACATGATCAAGAGCAATTCGGAGCAGTTCCTGCACCCCCGGCAGGTGCTGCGGGAACTGGAAAAGGCCATGCCGGCAGATGTGATGGTCTCCACCGACATCGGCAATATCAACTCGGTCGCCAATTCCTATCTGCGCTTTGAACGCCCGCGCAGCTTCTTTGCGGCGATGAGTTTCGGCAACTGCGGTTATGCTTTCCCGACCATAATCGGCGCGAAGGTGGCGGCCCCCGACCGTCCGGCCATCTCCTATGCCGGGGACGGCGCCTGGGGCATGAGCATGGGCGAGGTGATGACCTGTGTGCGTGAGGAGATCCCTGTGACCGCAGTTGTGTTCCATAACAAGCAATGGGGCGCGGAGAAGAAAAACCAGGTGGATTTCTATGGCCGCCGCTTTGTCGCGGGTGAACTGGAAAACCAGAGCTTTGCCAAGATTGGTGAGGCCATGGGCGCGGTGGGGGTCACCGTGGAGCGGCTGGAGGATGTGGGACCGGCCCTGAAAGCCGCCATTGACCGCCAGATGAATGAGAAGAAAACCACAGTCCTTGAGATCATGTGCACAAGAGAGCTGGGCGATCCCTTCCGCAAGGACGCGCTCTCCAAGCCGGTGCGGCATCTGGAGAAATACAAGGACTATGTGTGAGGAATGCCCCTGAACCTCTGTGTTCCCTGTGCTGGGGGAAAGTGATTTGGTCGTCCCTTTCCCTGAATGGCGCATCTTCTGCCGGGGCGTGGGTTCCCACCCCCCGGCAGATCTTTCCTCAAAGATTTTTCACGCATCGATCTGATTGTGAAGGGTGGCTGTCATGCTGAGTGAGATCCCGGTGGAATGCCCGCAGTAATTGCTGGCGGGGGCATCGGCCCCGGTGCCGGTGGCGATCGTCAATGCCGCAAGCCCGATCGCGCTTGAGAGCGCTTTTCTGGCGCACCGCCAGGGCCTGGCCTTTCCGGTGCTGGTTGGTGACGCGGCGGCGCTTGGTTCCATGGCGGCGCAATATGACTGGATGCCGGGGGATTATGAAATCATCCAGGCGGAGGGCGAGGAAGCGGCTGCGCGGACGGCGGTTGATTTGGCGCGCCGGGGAGAGGTGGCGGCGCTGATGAAGGGCCAGATCCATACCGACATTTTCATGAAAGCGGTTGTCGACCGCAAAAGCGGCCTGCGCACGGACAAGCGCCTGTCCCATGTATTCCATATGACGATACCGGGGTCCGAGCGGGCGCTGCTGGTGACCGATGCGGCGGTCAATATCGCGCCCGATCTGGAGACCAAGAAAGCCATCGTCAGCAACGCAATCACCCTTGCCCATGCGCTGGGGATGGCTTTACCTCGGGTGGCGCTGGTTTCCGCGACCGAGGAGCAAACACCCAGGTTGCCGTCGAGCATGGATGCGGCGGCGTTAAGCGAATGGGCCACCAGTGAGATCGCGGATGCCCTGGTGCACGGGCCGCTGGCATTTGATAACGCGGTTTCGCCGCAGGCGGCGGCGATCAAGGGGATCACCCATCCGGTGGCGGGCAATGCGGATATCATCGTTGTACCCAATATCGAGGCGGGGAATATCCTGTTCAAGGAACTGGTCTATTGCAGCAGTGCCTGTGCCGCGGGTGTGGTGCTGGGGGCCAGTGTGCCGGTGATCCTGACCAGCCGCGCCGACCCGCCGGCCAGCCGCCTGGCCAGCCTGGCGATCGCTTCGATCCTGAAGGGGGCCGATGGGGTCAGGGAAGGGAGCGGCGCATGGCTGAACTGAAAATATTTTCGCTTATGTTCTTTTCAACGGATTTCTTCTGTATAGGATGTCTATACAAGGAAATAAATATAACAAATACAACAAGTTAGTGTTGTACTGATTTTATAACACATAAAATTACGGTGAATTGAATAATCACAAGAATTCACTGTATTCAGGGTTAGACCGACGGAGAGTCTGTATGAGTATGCTGGATGGCGGGGACCGCGAGATGGTGGAGACCTCGCCCTATGTTTCGGACGAGGTGAAGACCACCACCTGCTATATGTGCGCCTGCCGCTGCGGCATCCGGGTGCATCTGCGCGACAATAAGATCCGCTATATCGAAGGCAACCCGGATCATCCGGTGAATAAGGGAGTGCTTTGCGCCAAGGGATCGGCCGGGATCATGCAGCATAATTCGCCGGCCAGGCTCTCCAAGCCGCTGCTGCGGGTGGGGGAGCGGGGTGCTGGTGAGTTTCGCGAGATCAGCTGGGAAGAGGCGCTGGATCTGGCCGCAAAATGGCTGGGCGAGACGCGGGCCAAGGATCCGTCCAAACTGGCCTTCTTCACCGGCCGCGACCAGTCGCAGAGTCTGACCGGCTGGTGGGCGGCGCAATATGGCACCCGCAATTTCGCCGCTCATGGTGGTTTCTGTTCGGTCAATATGGCGGCGGCCGGGCTCTATTCCATCGGCGGCTCCTTCTGGGAATTCGGCGAGCCGGACTGGGACCACACCCGCTACTTCATGCTGTTCGGCGTCGCCGAGGACCACGATTCCAATCCCATCAAGGCCGGCCTCGGCCGCATGAAGACCAAGGGGCAGGCCAAATTCGTCTCGGTCAATCCGGTGAAGACGGGCTACTCGGCGGTCGCCGACGAATGGATCGGCCTGCGCCCGGGCACCGACGGCCTCTTCGTGCTGGCGCTGGTGCACGAGCTGTTGAAGGCGGAGAAGATCGACTGGGACTTCCTCGGGCGCTACACCAACGCCACCTGGCTGGTGATCGACGATCCCGACGGCCCGGAGGACGGCCTTTTCCTGCGCAACCCGGAAGGCGCGACGCTGTGCTGGGATACGGTCTCCGGCGCGCCGGTGCCGACCGCCGACGTTACCGCCAAGGCCGCCGTGGTCGGGCGCTATACGCTGCCCGACGGCCGCGCGGCGGTGCCGGTCTTCGAGATCCTGGCCAAGCGCTACCTCGATCCGGCCTATGCGCCCGAGGCGGTGGCCGATCAGGTCGGCATCTCCGCGGCCACCATCAAGCGCCTCGCCGCCGAGTTGGCCGAGGCCGCCTTCGAAAAGGAAGTGGTGCTGGACGTTGCCTGGACCGACTGGGCCGGACGCCGGCACGACAAGATGGTTGGCCGCCCGGTCTCCATGCACGCCATGCGTGGCATTTCCGCCCATTCCAACGGCTTCCACACTTGCCGGGCCATCCACCTGCTGCAGATGCTGCTGGGCTCCATCGACTGCCCCGGCGGCTTCGGCTACAAGGCGCCGTTCCCCAAGCTGATCCCGCCCAGCCCGCAGCCGGCCGGCAAGACGGCGGCGCCCGGGCGTCCGCTGCCCGGCATGCCGCTGGGTTTTCCCCTGAGCCCGGACGATCTGCAGGTCGATGCCGAGGGCCGGCCGACGCGCATCGACAAGGCCTACAGCTGGGAGTTCCCGCTGGCCGCCCATGGCCTGATGCACATGGTCATTCACAACGCCTGGGCGGGCGATCCCTATCCGATCGACGTGCTGATGATGTACATGGCCAACATGGGGTGGAACTCCTCCATGAACGTCCAGGGCACGCTGAAGTACCTGACCGACAAGGATCCGCAGACCGGCGACTACAAGATCCCCAAGATCATCTACTCCGATGCCTACTACTCGGAGATGGTGCCCTACGCGGATCTGGTCCTGCCGGACACCACCTACCTGGAGCGCTGGGACTGCATTTCGCTGCTCGACCGGCCGATCAGCAGCGCCCACGGCCCTGCCGACGCCATCCGCCAGCCGGTGTGTCAGCCCGACCGCGACGTGCGGCCCTTTCAGGACGTGCTGATCGAGCTGGCCAACCGCCTGCAGCTGCCCGGCTTCGTCTACAACGACGGCGAGCCGAAGTATCCCGGCGGCTATCCTGACTACATCGCCAATCACGAGCGCTCGCCCGGCATCGGCCCGCTGGCCGGCTGGCGCGGCCCCGAAGGCAAGCAGCAGGGCACCGGCGCGCCCAACCCGGACCAGCTGCAGCGCTATATCGACAACGGCTGCTTCTGGGTCCACCAGCTGAGCCCGGACCAGCTCTACTTCAAGCACGCCAACAAGAGCTATCTGAGCTACGCCAAGACCATGGGCTGGATCCCGACGGAGGAGCCCATCGTCATGCAGCTCTACAGCGAGATCCTGCAGAAGTTCCGCCTGGCCGCGCGCGGCCACGGCAAGGTGCAGCCGCCGGCCGGCGAGCGCGCCCGCGTCGAGGCCTACTTCGATCCGCTGCCGATCTGGTATCCGCCGATGGAGGGGGCGGCGGTCGACGGCGAGGACTTCGCCCTCCACGCCATCACCCAGCGCCCCATGCACATGTACCACTCCTGGGGCTCGCAGAACGCCTGGCTGCGCCAGATCACCGCGCGCAACCGGCTCTTCGTGCATCCGCAGACGGCGGCGCGCTATGGCATCGCCGACGACGATTGGGTCTGGGTCGTCAGTCCCCACGGCCGGGTGAAGGGCCAGGTACGCCTGATGCACGGCGTCAATCCGGCGACCGTGTGGACCTGGAACGCCATCGGCAAGCGCCGCGGCGCCTGGGGCCTGGACCATGAGGCGCCGGAGAACAACCGCGGCTTTCTGCTGAACCACATCATCTCCGAGCTGCTGCCGGAGCGGGAAGGCGGCCACCGCTACTCCAACTCCGACCCGGTGACCGGTCAGGCCGCCTGGTACGACCTGCGCGTCCGCCTGGAACGCTGCCGGCCCGGCGAGGAGGGCGCGACCGACCCGCTGATGGAACCGCTGAAGGCGCCGCCGCGGCGCGGTCTCGACGACGGCGGCAAGCTGCGCTACGGCGCCGAGCTGAAGGACCGCAAGACCGCCGCCGCGGGGCAGGGCGTGCCCTTCCGCGAATGGATCGGCAATCGCCACGAGGTCGCGGTGACCGTGCCCGGCGTCGCCGACGGCAAGGGCAACATGAAGAAGAGCGACGGCGGGGAGGGCGGCGTATGACCAGCCTGCCGCGCAGTCCCGGCCCGGTGAAGCTGGGTCTGGTCATCGACCTCGACATCTGTGTCGGTTGCCACGCCTGCGCGGTGAACTGCAAGGAGTGGAACACCTCCGGCCACTCGGCGCCGCTGACCGACAGCGATCCCTACGGGGCCGATCCCAGCGGTGTGTGGTTTAACCGCATTCACACTTTTGAAGTGGTGAACGAGGCCGGCGACAGCCGTACCGTCCACTTCCCGAAGTCCTGCCTGCACTGCGAGGAGGCGCCCTGCGTCACCGTCTGCCCGACCGGCGCGTCCTACAAGCGCGAAGAGGACGGCATCGTGCTGGTCAACGCCGACGCCTGCATCGGCTGCAAGCTGTGCTCCTGGGCCTGCCCCTACGGCGCGCGGGAGTACGACGAGGACGCGGGCGTGATGAAGAAGTGCACGCTCTGCGTCGACAAGATCTACAACGAGAACCTGGACCCGCGCAGCCGCGCGCCGGCCTGCGTCTCAACCTGCCCGGCCGGGGCGCGCCACTTCGGCGACCTGGGCGATCCGCAGTCGGAGGTCTCGCTGCTGGTGGCCGCGCGGGGCGGCTACGAACTGATGCCCGAGCAGGGCTGCCGTCCGGTCAACCGCTACCTGCCGCCGCGCCCAAAGCGCCAGACGCCGGAGGCGGACTCCGAGGCCGCCCTGCGGCCCGCGGCGCCCGAGGGCGAGCCGGCCGGGCTGCTGGCCCGCTGGGTCGACCGCGTGCTGAGTCGGTAGAGATGGGCCGTTAGGGAAGGGGTCAGCAGTGCATCCGGCGAAATCGGTTATTCTCTTCACCACCGCCTCGGGCGCGGGCTACGGGCTTCTCGCCTGGCTCGGCCTGCTGGCGGCTCTCGGCCGATTGCCCGCCGATCGCTGGTTCGGCCTGACCGCCTTCGTGCTGGGCCTCGGGCTGGTGGTGACGGGTCTCTTGGCCTCGACCTTCCATCTCGGTCATCCGGAGCGCGCCTGGCGGGCGCTCACCCAGTGGCGCTCCTCCTGGCTGTCGCGCGAGGGCGTAGCGTCGGTGGTGACCTTCCTGCCGGTGGGGCTCTTCGCCTTCTACTGGGTGGTCGCCGGGACCAACAGCGGCACCGCGGCGGTGGTGGGACTGCTGGCCAGCCTCTGCTGCCTGGTCACGGTGATCTGCACGGCGATGATCTACGCCTCGCTCCGCACCATACGGGCCTGGTCCTCGGCCTGGACACTGCCGGGCTATCTGGTGCTTTCGGCGCTTTCCGGCGCGGTGCTGCTGAATCTGCTGCTGCAGTTCTGGGCGCTGCCGTTCAGCGGCGCCTTCGCCTGGATGGTGGCACTGCTCTTCGCGCTGGCCGCGGTCGTCAAGCTGGCCTACTGGCGCGATCTGGCGACCGCCGCGCCGGCCGGCACGGCGGAGTCGGCGACGGGCCTGGGGCCGCAGGGGCAGGTGCGCCTGCTTGAAGCGCCGCACAGTGAATCTAATTATCTGATGCAGGAGATGGGCTTCCGGATCGCCCGCAAGCACGGTGCCAAGCTGCGGCGGCTGACGCTGCTGTTCGGTTTCCTGGCGCCCCTGCTGCTGACGGCCCTGGGGCAGGCGGCGCCGGGATTCGGCAGCCTGCTGGCGGCTCTCGTCAGTCTGCCGCTGCTGGCCGCCGGCCTGGCGGTGGAACGCTGGCTCTTCTTCGCCGAGGCCAAGCACGTGGTCACCCTTTACTATGGGCAGAGCCGTGCGTGACCTGGGTTGGACAATGAATGTGCTTGGGGGCCATGGTTAAGAATGCTTTTATTGCAATGCGGTATCTACGAAAGCTAAGCTCGGATCACTAAGTTTAGGCCCTGCGGCGCACGGCCGATCGAAAGCCGATTTTAATGAACATCTATCTGCCCATCGCAGAGATCTCTGTGAATGTCTTTCTTCTCTTGGGCATGGGCGGTGCTGTCGGGTTTCTTTCCGGGCTCTTTGGTGTCGGCGGCGGGTTCCTAATGACGCCTTTGCTGATCTTTATCGGTGTGACGCCTGCGGTGGCGGTGGCCACGGAGGCCAACCAGATCGTCGCTTCCTCGGTTTCCGGCGTGCTGGCGCACTGGCGGCGCGGCAACGTCGACTTCCGCATGGGCTTCGTGCTGCTGGTCGGCGGTACCCTGGGTTCGCTGTTCGGCGTCTGGCTCTTCACCGTCCTGCGTGGCCTCGGTCAGCTCGATCTGGTCATCAGTCTCTGTTATGTGATCTTCCTGGGCATCGTCGGTGGCCTGATGTTCCTGGAGGCCAGCCGCGCCATGTTCCGCCGCCGCCGGCAGAGCGACGTGCGCCGCAAGCTGCACCAGCACCACTGGATGCACGGCCTGCCGTTCAAGATCCGCTTCCGCAAGTCGAAGCTCTACATCTCGGCGCTGCTGCCCATTTTCATCGGCTTCATCGTCGGCGTGCTGGCCGCCATCATGGGCGTCAGCGGCGGCTTCATCATGGTCCCGGCCATGATCTACCTGCTCGGCATGCCGACCTCGGTGGTGGTCGGCACTTCGCTGTTCCAGATCATCTTCGTCACCGCGACGGTGACCTTCCTGCAGGCTTCCCAGAACCAGACCGTCGATGCCGTGCTGGCCCTCATCCTGCTGACCGGCGGCGTCATCGGCGCTCAGATCGGCACGCGGGCGGGTACCCGCCTGCGCGGCGAGCAGCTGCGGATTCTGCTGGCGCTCATGGTGCTGGGGGTCTGCGGCAAGCTGCTCTTCGACCTGGTGGTGACCCCGGATGATCTCTTTGCCCTTGGCTCGGCGGGGGCGCACTGACATGCACCTGCGCGCCGTCTTCCTCTCTATCGCCGTGCTGCTCCTGGCCATGCCGGGGTCGGCGCAGACGCCGCTGATTGCCGATCTCTCCGAGCACCAGATCCAGATCACCACCGGCTTCGTCGGCACCGACGTGCTGCTGTTCGGCACCGTGGAGCCCGACAGCAACGTGGTGGTCGTGGTGCGCGGCCCTGAGGAGGAGACAACGGTCTGGCGCAAGGGCCGCTATGCCGGCGTCTGGGTCAACGACCGGCGCGTGGTCTTCGAGCGGGTGCCGAGCTTCTATGCCGTGCGCAGCAGCGCGCCGCTGGAGGAGATCGCCAGCGAGGTGACGCGCATGCGCCACGGCATGGGCGCCCACTTCCTGCGCCTGCGCAGTCTGGACGACGACATCAGCGAGTCCGACCTGGAGGTATTCCGCGCCGCACTGATCCGCAACAAGCAGCGCGAAGGCCTCTTCGCCACCGGCGGCGCCGAGATTTCCTTCCTCGGCGGGCAGCTGTTCCGCACCCGGTTGCACTTCCCGGCCAACGTGCCGACCGGCTTCTACGACGTGGAAGTCTTCATGCTGCAGGACGGCCGGGTCACCCATGCCCAGACGACGCCGCTGATCGTACGCAAGGCCGGGCTGGGCGCCGATGTGTTCTTCTTCGCCTACAACTACTCCGCCCTCTACGGCATCATCGCGGTGTTGCTGGCCGTCGCCGCCGGCGCCCTGGCGGCCTTCGTCTTCCGCAAGGGCTGAACGCTTATCACCCCGCGGCGGCGGCCTCGCGCGCCTGCCAGGCCAGGGCGTGCAGGGTGGCCATGGAGGTGGGGTCGCACAGCAGGTCGCGCTTTTCGTCCCGGCTGAGGCAGCCGGCACCGCCTTCCTGCAGGCGGGCGATCAGGCCGTCGAGGCGCAGGCGCTCGCTCTTGGCGCGGGGTTCGCGCTCCAGCAGGGTGCGGTGCAGGGCGTTCATGAAGGGATCGCTGATCGCCTGCTCGAAGAGCGACGGCTCACCCGGTGCCGGGGCCGGGAGGCGTTCGCCCAGCGCCTGTGTCAGCCGCTGCAGGACCTCCGGCGGCGCGCTCTCGCAAGGGGTGAGGAAGAGGCCGCGGTCCCGCAGCCGGCGCCCCAGGTCGGCGCGGCTGGTGAAACGCGACAGCGGGATGGCGAGCAGCGGGCCCGCCAGTACCGGGGTGAGCCACCAGAAGAATTCGGGGATGAAGACGTAGCTGACAACGCCGGCCAGGAGGGCGAGGGCGCTGTGGCTGCCGTGCGCGGCGATGGCCTCGTGCCATGAGGTCTCGCCGTCGTCGCGCTGCTGCGGCGCCCAGCGCACGCTGCGCCCGGCCAGGATGGACGCGATGAAGCCGCTCTGGAACAGCATCAGGATCGGCGCCAGCAGAATCGACATCAGGCTTTCCAGCGCGACGCTGAGCGCGGCCTTGAAGGCGCCGCCGTGGGCCGCCAGGCGCCCGGGGTCGCCGAGCAGGGTGAGATAACCCATCACCTTGGGCAGGTAGAGGATGGCCAGCGTGATGGCCAGCAGGGTGGTGGCCTCGAAGGCATAGGACACCGGCCAGTTGGGGAAGAGGTCGCCCTCGATAAAGTAGCTGTGCTCGGTGCCCGCCTGGCGCCAGGCCTCCAGGCCTGACAGCGCCAGCAGCAGCAGCCACAGCAGGGAGGAAAGATAAGACATCACCCCCATGCCCAGGTGCAGGCGGCTCAGTGGCCGCAGCCCGCGCGCGGCGACCACGCCCAGGTGCTGCAGGTTGCCCTGGCACCAGCGGCGGTCGCGCTTGGCATGGTCGATCAGGGTCGGCGGCGGCTCCTCGAAGCTGCCGCCCAGGTCGTCGGCCAGCCGCACCTCCCAGCCGGCGCGGCGCAGCAATGCCGCCTCGACGAAGTCGTGGCTCAGGATCTCGCCCCCGAAGGGCTCGTGGCCCGGCAGCTCGGGCAGGCCGCAGTGCTCGATGAAGGGGGCGATGCGGATGATGGCGTTATGGCCCCAGTAGTTCGAATCGCCCTCCAGCCAATAGGCCAGGCCGGCGGCGAAGGGTGGGCCGTAGACGCTGCTGGCGAACTGCTGGCTGCGCGCGAAGAGGGACTCGCGCAGCACCGGCAGGGGCGGCACCTGGATCAGCCCGACCTGCGGGTCGACGTCCATGCGCGCCACCAGCTCGACCAGGCAGGCGCCGGACATGACGCTGTCGGCGTCGAGCACCACCATGTAGTCGTAGCGGTAGCCCCAGGACTCGCAGAAGTCGGCGATGTTGCCGCTCTTGCGCGCCAGATTGCGCGGCCGGTGGCGGTAGAAGACGGAGACGCGGCCCGCGAACTCCCGGTTCAGGCGGCTCCAGGCCAGCTCTTCGGCCAGCCAGATGTCCGGGTCCGTGGTGTCACTCAACAGGTAGGCGTCGAAGCGGCCCTCCGGTTGCTGGGCGCAGAGCGAGTCCAGGGTGGCGCGCAGCCCGGCGGCGACGCGCTCCGGGTCCTCGTTGTAGATCGGCATGACCAGGGCGGTGGTGCCGGGCCGGCGGCGCGCGGCATCGGCGCGATCTTGGTACCGCCGGCCAAGGCCCAGCAGGCGCACCGCAAAGCCGAACAGGGAGATCCAGAAAGCGGTGGTGATCCAGGCGAAGAGCGCGGAGAAGAGAAAGAGGATGCCCAGCTCCAGCAGTGAGAAGCCATCCGCCGCGAGGATGGTGCCGAGCACCAAGGCGGCTGCGCCGGTTGACGCCAGGACCAGCAGCAGCAGGACCTGGCGGCGGAGGCGGGGACGTGTATCTGCCGGGGTGGGCATCCTAGTCTCGGGAGCTCGCTGACGGAGGGCCGGCCCTCAGGGAATGATGAGGACCGCCAGCCAGCAGAGGCAGGCGGCCAGGCTCTGGGTGGAGCGGCTGATCTGGTAGCGGTACAGCCAGGCGGCGTCGCCCTGGATCCGCGGCCGCCACAACGAGAGGCTCTGCGCGCGCATGCGGCGGCGTTGGCGCGGCGGTGTGGCCCATTCTCCTTCGGCCTGCGCGGTGGCGGCCGCGCCCTGCTTCAGTGCCACCCGGCCGCGGGCGCTCTGCGCGCCTGCGCCGGAAGCACAGATCTCGGTGGCAAGGCAGGCGTCGACGGCGGCGATGATTTCCGCCCAGGTGGGCTGGGGCGAAAGCGGGCCGGCGGTGCCGCGTTCGGCCAGGACCTCCAGAGTGGCGGCGCAGAGCTGTCGGCGGCGTTCGGGGTCATCGGCTCCGGCGGCTCGCAGATAGGTCTCCAGCCGGTCGCTCAGGCCCACCGGCCGCGACCTGCCGCTGTCCTTGCCGGGCAGACTCCGCTCTAGAGAGGTATCGATCAGCTGCGCTTCCACAGGTAGCTCCAGGTTTCTGTCAGGGCATGGTCCTGGTCCTTTAGGAAGGCGCGCAGTTCGATCGCGTCCTCTCCCTCGGGGTCCAGCTCGAAATGGGCGAGCCAGGTGCCGGTCGCGGCGTTGCGGCGGGTGCTGGCTTGCAGGATCTTTCCCAGCGAGGCGCTGACCACCAGTTTCACCGGCGCCTCCCCGGTGAGTCCGGCCAGCGGGCCGCCGCCGAACTCGATGGCGAAGCGGCGCAGGCCCTCGTCGCTGCCGCTGGCTTCCCGGGTGGCCAGGGCGCGACCGCTGGCGGGGAAGTCGGGATAGCTGCTGGCGAAGCGCAGGCGGTAGGCGAAGGGCCAGGCCTGCCCCGCTTCCACCGGACGGTCGGGCACCCAGAACAGGCCGATGTTGTCGTAGCGCTCGGAATCGCTGGGGATCTCGATCAGTTGGGCCACGCCCTTGCCCCAGGCGCCCTGGGGCTCCACCCAGGCGCAGGGCCGGCGCTCGTAGTTGAGCTCCAGGTCCTGGTAGTGACGGCTGTCGCGGTCGCGCTGCATCAGGCCGAAGCCCTGCGGGCTGTCGTCGGCAAAGGAAGAGATCTCCAGAGCGTCGCGGTTGGCCAGCGGGCGCCAGATCCATTCGCCGCGGCCGGTCGCCAGCAGCATGCCGTCGGAATCGTGCACCTCCGGGCGCAGGTCGTCGATCGGCCGGGTCGTGTTCTCGCCATAGAAGAACATGGAGGTGAGGGGCGCGAGGCCGAGCTTCTGCACCGCGCTGCGTGTGTAGATGCAGCAGCGCACGTCCATCTGGGTTTCGCCGCCGGGGGTCAGTCGAAAGTGGTAGGCGCCGGTCAGGCTCGGGCTGTCCAGCAGAGCGAAGATTTCGATGCTGCGTGCGCCGTACTGCGGCCTCTTCAGCCAGAATTCACGGAAGTAGGGGAACTCTTCCTTCTTGGCGAGGCCGGTGTCGATGGCCAGGCCGCGGGCCGACAGTCCGTAATGCTGCCCGGCCGCCAGCACCCGGAAGTAGCTGGCGCCCAGAAAGACCGCCAACTCGTCGTGGCGGTCCCCGTCGTTCAGCGGGTACATGAGACGGAAGCCGGCAAAGCCCAGGTCCTCCGGCGGCATCTCCGCCAGGCCGGCACCGGAGAAATCGAAGAAGCCGGGCGTGTAGGGCAGCGGGGCGATGCTGTCGCCGTCGATCACGTTTACAGCGATGGCGTGGTGGAAGTAGGAGCCGCGGGGGAAGAACTGGACCTGGAAAGGCGCGCCCTCGTCGCGCCACAGGCTCGCCTCCGGGTGAAAGCGGATGGCGTGGTACTTCTCCGGCGTCAGCTGCGCCATGGTCTCAGGCAGGGGCATGGCGTTTGCCCGCATCGGGGTTTCGGCCAGGGCGGCCGCCATGTCGTTGACCTGCTCAAAGCCGAAGCCGGCGCCGGGCATGGCCAGGGTCCAGTTGCTTTTCGCCCGCGCCGCGGCCGGCAACAGGCAGCCAACGCCTGCCCCCGCAAGGAACCTCCGCCGGTCGAAGTAACGAGATGACACGCTTTCCCTCTCAAAAAATGACCCGCTGCGTGGGCCGGGGCGTCCGGCCAAACTGTTCCCCTGGGGCCGCCGAAACGCCGCCGCGGCTCTCACGGTCGGGCGCTCTCCTGTCGCGCGGCACGGCGCTGGAAATACAGACCTGCGTGCCCCGGATTTGTTCCAGAGGTTGAGAAGCTCCGCGCCGCGAAGCATGGCTAGGCGATTGAAATTGCGGCCTCTTGGGGCCCTGATTGCATCGTCAGCCCCGATATAAGCCGCCGCTTAGAGATGGCGGAAGAGTCAAGGAAGTGGCATGACCGGCCGCATTGTTCGAGCACTTCCGAGCGGCCCGATCCCGGCCCGGGGGGCTCTGGGCGATGGCGGCGGGGCGGCCTGC
Organism: Kiloniellaceae bacterium; assembly: GCA_050290145.1. Classification (GTDB taxonomy): domain Bacteria; phylum Pseudomonadota; class Alphaproteobacteria; order Kiloniellales; family Kiloniellaceae; genus Pelagibius. The sequence goes on from JBNKHC010000345.1 coordinate 14,425, forward strand.
GGGCGGAGCCGCGTGGCGCCGTTAGCACTTCGGGAGGCGGTCATGCAGTGACTTCCGAGAGCTGCCTGCGGGAGTCATTCAAGGCAGGTTGTCGCCACCGGTCGCGCGTGCGGCGGAGAGGGTATGGAGGAGAGGGAACTCATGCTCGCGTGACGGCCGGAAGAGAGTCGTCACTCGGGTGTCGCGACCGGATCGGCGATGCCTCGCGAAGACAAAATGAAGGTCGAAGAATCGACTCCGCAGACAAGGCTTGACGACTTTCGCGACGTCACAGTGCTGCCGAACAACTGTCCTGCATAAGGTGCCCTAGACCTACTGGCCATGGCGATGTGTCGCGACAGAAATCGTTAAGCAAATCGTCTGTGAAGTTCGCGCACGACTCGTCACTCTCCGTCGAGTGCAAAGCAACAAGCAGTGCGTTAGACGCGTCGAGACGATGACTCGCCTAGCGCGATGTTGGAGATCATCTGGCGAGGTGCCTTTTCGCCAGCGAGAAAACGCTTGCTCATTGCTTCGTTATGTTCTCTCTTTTCTTGTCAGTGCTTCGACAAGAAGGCACAATTCGCATCGCAGGGTGGCATCACCGGATTCGTTCTTACGTTAGGGGATTAGACAATTGGCAACCACGACGACCAGAAAGAAGCCTGCGAAAAAGAAAGCGCCGGCTAAGAAACGCGCAGCCAAGAAGAAGACGGCTGCGAAGAAGAAGAGCGCCGCCAAGAAGACGACGCGCAAGACCACCGCTAAGAAGCGCACCGCCAAGAAGACCGTGCGCAAAGCTGCGAAGAAGCGGCCTGCGAAGAAGGCTGCTAAGAAGAAGGTCGCGAAGAAGAAGGCCGTCCGCAAGACCGCTGCGAAGAAGCGGCCTGCGAAGAAGGCTGCTAAGAAGAAAGTCGCGAAGAAAAAGGTCGCTAAGAAGAAGGTCGCCAAGAAGAAGGCTACCAAGAAGAAAGCGACCAGGAAAAAGGCCGCCAAGAAGTAGGCAGCCGATCACGGCTGTTCGAAAATCGGCAGATAAAACAAGGTCTTACAAAGACATCAGAGGCGGTCTCGCGCCGCCTCTGACTACCGGAGACGGTAGAGCAAAAATTGAAAACGGCGGCCATCGACACGGTGGTCGCCGCTTTCTTTTTAGAGCCGCTTTTAGCGGTGAGTGCGCAGGTGCAGGCTGTCGGCCGGCCGCCGGTTCAGATGCCGACTCAATTGTCGCCGACGTGCATGTCCTGACCGAAGATGGAAAGAGCGTCGTGCAGGTCGGGGAGGACTCTTTCGACCGCCGCTTCGCCTTCGGCAATGATCTCGTCGGCGCGATCGAACTCGAAGAGTCCGATGCTGCCAAGTCGCGGCGTGACGTGAACGTCCGGCGGCTCGCCGGCGAGGCGTGAACGCGAGATGCGGTCCTGGACGATTCCGAGAGACGAAATCATCACGCCGAACATGCTGGGGTGCGTCGGTTCGCGCCGGAAGAGGCGCCGGGCCAGAGTCCCGATTCGCGACGGCTTCGAAGATTCTTCGCCCTGTTGGAGCTCGCTCAGCAGGTCGAAGCCGGCCACCGTCGGCACCGACGCACCGGCCCGACGCTCCTTGCCGATGATGTCGGCGTTGAGGTTCACGGCGATGGTCATCTGCGCACCCAGTGCCCGGCAGACGGAAACAGGAACCGGATTGACGAGGGCGCCGTCGACTAGCCAGCGGTTGTCGTGCTGCATCGGTTCGAAGACGCCGGGCAGGGAGAAGGAGGTGCGCATGGCGTCAATCAGGTCGCCTTCGCGCAGCCACACCTCGTGGCCGGTGACCAGGTCGGTGGCGACCGCCGCGAAGGGAATG
>JBNKHC010000346.1:0-3475 GCA_050290145.1 Kiloniellaceae bacterium
GTCGGCGCCTCCAGGGCCTGGCCCGCCTCGCCGCTGGGGAAGTAGAGGCCGGCGCGCAGGTCGAGCGGCGCACCCTGGGGCTTGTTCTCGGCCGCGGCGGGCAGGCTGTGGACCGCCAGAGAGGCCAGCAGGATCAGGACCGCCAGGCCCAGGGTGCCAGCGATCACCAGGGCGTCGCGCAAGACGGCCCGGCCCAGCCGGGGCGGGAAGACGCCGTGTGACGGGTATGGCAGCAGGTCGTGTCGCATGTCTTGGTCCCCCCAGGGAAGTGGCTTGGAGATGGCGTGGAGGTCACGGGTCGCTCCTGGGGCATGAGGCGCGCCGAGCATGGCGGCAGCCGACCGGGAATGAGGCGATTCCGTGATGCATTGAGATGGTTTTGGGGCAACCGCCCCTACCGGGCCGGGCCAGGAGGGGGAGGGACGGGAGAGGCACGGCGGAATCTTCGGCGAACAGGCCTGCCATGCGGCCTTGCCGGTTTCAATTGCGCCGTGAAGGCTCTAAGTTGCCGCTGATCCGCCCGAGCGGCGGTTTTCTTTGCAATCCGGGAGTTCTACCGATGTCCGTGATCGCGGAACGTTTGTCGCGAATCAAGCCCTCGCCCACCATTGCCGTCACCACCAAGGCGGCGGAGCTGAAAGCCGCCGGCCGCGACGTGATCGGCCTCGGCGCCGGTGAGCCGGACTTCGATACCCCGGACAACATCAAGCAGGCTGCCATCAAGGCGATCCAGGAAGGCCAGACCAAGTACACCGCGGTCGACGGCACCCCGGCCCTGAAGCAGGCGATCTGCGACAAGTTCAAGCGCGAGAACGGCCTGGACTACACCCCGGCCGAGGTCACCGTGGGCACCGGCGGCAAGCAGGTGCTCTACAACGCCCTCATGGCGACCCTGAACCCGGGCGACGAGGTCATCATCCCGGCGCCCTACTGGGTGTCCTACCCGGACATGGTGCTGCTGGCCGAGGGCGAGCCCGTCAGCGTGCCCTGCGGCGCCAACCACAACTTCAAGCTGACGCCCGAGGCGCTGGAGCAGGCGATCACGCCGAAGACCCGCTGGCTCATTCTCAACAGCCCGTCGAACCCGACCGGTGCCGCCTACACGGCTGAGGAGATGAAGGCGCTGACTGACGTGCTGCTGCGCCACGAGCACGTCTGGGTGATGACCGACGATATGTACGAGCACCTGGTCTACGACGATTTCGAGTTCACGACCCCGGCCCAGGTCGAGCCCAAGCTGAAGGACCGCACCCTGACGGTGAACGGCGTCTCCAAGGCCTATGCCATGACCGGCTGGCGCATCGGCTATGCCGCCGGCCCGCAGCCCCTCATCAAGGCCATGGCCAAGATCCAGTCGCAGTCGACCTCCAACCCCTCGTCGATCAGCCAGGCCGCGGCGGTCGAGGCGCTGAACGGCACCCAGGACTTCATCGCCGAGCGGGCCGAGGCCTTCAAGGCGCGCCGCGACATGGTGGTCGAGATGCTGAACGACTGCCCGGGCATCCACTGCCACAAGCCGGAGGGCGCCTTCTACGTCTATCCCTCCTGCGCCGGCTGCATCGGCAAGAAGACGCCCGACGGCAAAACCATCGAGACCGACGAGGACTTCGTCACCTACCTGCTGGAGTCGGTGGGTGTGGCCGCGGTGCACGGCGAGGCCTTCGGCCTCTCGCCGCACTTCCGCGTCTCCTACGCCACCTCGACCGAGGCGCTGAAGGAAGCCTGCAGCCGCATCAAGCAGGCCTGCGAAGCCCTCAGCGACTGATCCGGAGGGGCGTGCCGTGCCGCTGGACGCCCTGCTCGACGATCACGACGGCCTTGCCCTGGCGGACCTGATCCGCCGGGGCGAGGTTTCCGCGCTTGAGATCCTGGAGTCCGTCATCGCCCGCATCGAGGCGCGCGATCCGGCGGTGGGCGCGGTGGTCCACCGCTTCTACGACGACGCGCGGGCGGAACTCGCAGCGGGAACTCCGGAAGGCCCCTTCGCCGGGCTGCCCTTCCTGCTGAAAGACCTCTACAGCTTCCAGAGGGGCCGGCCCTGCGGCAACGGCAGCCGCTGGCTGGCCGACTACCGCGCGCCCTTCGACGATCCCATGGCGGCGCGCTGGCGCGCGGCGGGCCTGACCGTGGCCGGAAAGACGGCGACCGCCGAGTTCGGCCTCAACGTCTCCACCGAGACCCGCGAGCACGGGGCGACGCGCAATCCCTGGAACCCCGACTACTCGGCCGGCGGCTCCAGCGGCGGCGCGGCGGCGGCGGTGGCCGCCGGCATGCTGCCGCTGGCCCATGCCTCCGACGGCGGCGGCTCGATCCGCATCCCGGCCTCCTGCTGCGGCCTCTTCGGGCTGAAGCCCAGCCGCGGGCGCAACTTCACCAGCGATGCCTGGGCCGCGCTCGGCGTTTTCCATGCGGTCACCCGGACGGTGCGGGATTCGGCGGCGCTGCTGGATGCCGTCTGCGGGCCGCCGGCCTACCACGCCTACAGCCTGCCGCGGCCGCAAAGGCCTTTCCTGGAGTCCGTGGGGCGCGACCCCGGCCGTCTGCGCATTGCCTGGACGACGCGCACGCCCGACGACGTGGCGCTGCATCCCGAATGCCGGGCCGCGGTCGAGCAGGCCGTGGAACTGGCCGCCGGCTTCGGCCACGTGGTGGAGGAGGCGGCCCCGGAGATCGACTACACGGCGTGGCGCCGGATCATGATCACCATCGTCGCGGCCAACACGGCCGACACCCTGGGGCCCGGCAACTTCCTGCGCCCGGAAGGGGCCTCGCGCGAGGACGTCGAGACCTTGACCTGGCTGTTCGCCGAGCGCGGCAGGGCCATCGCCGCCGCGGACTATCTGCGCGCGGTGGGCGCGATGCGCCAGATGGGCTACCGCCTGAACGCCTTCATGGCGCCCTACGACGTGCTGCTGACCCCGACCATGGCGGCGCCGCCGCCCCGCATCGGGCAGCTCGACACCATGGCCGACGACTTCGAGGGCTTCAACCGGGCCGTCCAGCCCTACGTGACCTTCACCCAGATGTTCAACATGTCGGGCCAGCCGGCGGCCTCCCTGCCGCTGCACTGGACCCCGGAGGGCCTGCCGGTCGGCGTCCAGATCGCCGGGCGGGTCGGGGAAGAAGCCAAGCTTCTGGCCCTGGCGGCCCAGTTCGAGCAGGCCCGGCCCTGGTTCGCCCGCCGCCCGCCGCTCTAGCCCCTGCGGCTGCCGATCGGCGGCGCCCGCCGCCCGCGTGATACCGCGCTCAGGTTTGCAAAACCCGAACGAGCATTCTGGCGGCCTCTTTTCGACCAGAAGGTCTAAATACCTCTAGATTTTTACTCTTTTCTAATGGGATTTGGCGAGGATCGCGCTAACCAAGACCGCCTCTTTGCTTTGACGGCGGTGACAAACAACGCTGTCAGCGAGAGAGAGCAATGAACCCCTTTGCTGCCGTCAAGAGCGTCAAGCTCACGACGAAGACGATGGTCCTG
>JBNKHC010000347.1:0-8694 GCA_050290145.1 Kiloniellaceae bacterium
AGGCGCACCGTCACCTCGGTGACCACGCCCAGCAGGCCTTCAGAGCCGGTCATGATGCCCAGCAGGTCGTAGCCCTCGGCGTCCAGGTGCTTGCCGCCGATGCGCAGGATGGTGCCGTCCATCAGCACCATTTCCAGGCCCAGCAGGTTGTTGGTGGTCAGGCCGTACTTAAGGCAGTGCACGCCGCCGGAGTTCTCCGCCACGTTGCCGCCGATGGTGCAGGCGATCTGGCTGGAGGGGTCGGGCGCATAATAGAAGCCCTGGTCCTCCACCGCCTTGGTGATGGCCAGGTTGGTGACCCCCGGCTGCACCACGGCGCAGCGGTTGTCGAAATCGATCTCGAGGACCCGGTTGAACTTGCCGAGGCCGAGGATGATGCCGTCGGCCAGCGGCAGGGCGCCACCGGAAAGCGAGGTGCCGGCGCCGCGTGGCACCACCTTCACCCCGCGCTCCTTGCAGACCTTGAGGACCTGGCTGACCTGCTCGGTGGTCTCCGGCAGAACGACGATGAGGGGAAGCTGGCGGTAGGCGGTCAGGCCGTCGGTCTCGTAGGCCTTCAACTCCTCCGCGTCGACGATCACCCCCTCGCCGGGGACGATGGCGCGCAGGGCGGTGACGATATCGGCCTTGGCGTCGATGACGCCCTGGTCCGGCTCCGGCATCTGCATGGACAGGTCTCTCCCTGGAACCCTCCCCGCAGCGCTCCTAGCGCGGCGGGGCAATTGGTATTACCAATTTTTCGGAAACTATGGCCCGCGCGGCGGGCCGGGTCAATGCCCCAGGGAGGCCAGAGGCGGAAAAAGGCAGAATTCCAGGATTTAGAGAGGCTTTTGGAAGCCGGAAGGCAGGCAAACGCCCAGAGGGCAGCAAAAACAGGGCCGCGCCCGTTTCAGGGCGCGGCCTTGCTTGCGTCTCAAAGCTCAAAACCGCCGGCGGCGCCGGCGGGAGCGGTTCAGCCCTGGCGGGCCTTGAAGCGCGGATTCTTCTTGTTGATCACGTAGACGCGACCCTTGCGGCGCACGACGCGGCAGCCTTTTTCGCGCAGTTTCGCGGTCTTAAGAGAGTTAACGACCTTCATTTCTCTATCCTTTTTGGGCCCGCAGCTTCATTGGGGCCGGGTCGGGCCGGCGCGCGGGAAGCCGGAACATAGGCAGCCCGGCAGAGCCTGTCAACCTTGTAAAAAGCCAGGAAAAGCGCGCCTTTCCCGACCTTTCGGGCCGGCCCGGGGCCTACCAGTCGGAGAGCATCTTCTCTGCCTCTTTCTTCAGGGCGTGAAAGCGGCAGATCCTAAGAGCCCCGGCATCGATGGCCTTGGTCCGCCGGGTCCACAGCTCGACGGCATCGGTAATCGCCTCGGCCGTGTCCTTGTCGACCGTCTTGCCCTTGAGGCTGGACAGGAAGCGGGCCCAGGAGCCGGTGATGATGCCGTAGACCTGTTCGGTGATGTCTTCCTTGATCCGGATATCCAGGCGGGCCTCGGTCAGGGCGATTTCGTAATCGCGCATGGTCCAGGGATTGGGCTTCTTGGGCTCGCCCTCGGCCCAGTTGTAGACGGCCCGCTCGTCGGCGCCCTCGGCGACGACATAATCGGTGAAGAGCAGCTGGCCGCGCGGCTTGATCATGTTGATGATCTCTTTCAGCAGACGGTCCTTGTCCTCTACCGTGTAGAGCGATTCCTTGGAGAAGACGCAGTCGGTCGAGTTCTCGCGGAACTCGTACTTGTCCATGTCGAAGTAATGGATCGGCGCGCGCTTGGCGAGCCCGGCCATGGTCGAGAGCTCCATACCGGCATCGGCGACCTCCCGGTCGGACTCCAGGCCGGTGATCCAGATGTCGAACTTCTCGGAAATCAGGCGGGTGGCGCCGCCCAGACCGGCGCCCACGTCGATGACGGTAAAGGCCGGATCCAGGCCGAAGGGCTTCACCAGCTTCAGGATGTAGTCTTCGTCGCCGGGCCCCGACATGCCCTTGCCCCAGAGCTGCTGCATGACCTCCAGGCGCTTCGACATCCGCTCGGGCTGCTCGTAGCGCACAGCGTCCTGCGACAGATCCCCCATATCCACGGGGATCTGTTGCTTCTTCCGGATCGCCAGGTCATAGCCTTCCCACCAGGCCTTCAGGCGCACCCAGAAGGGGATCTTGGCTTTGCCGGCCGGCCCGACGGCCGCTCTGGACAACAGCGCCATTGGCACCCTTCTTCAACGTTCTAACCTCCCCCCAAGCCGTCCGCGCGGCGTTAAAGACGGGCTGGGCCACGACATCGTTAACGGCAAATGGCAAATATTCGCTTAATAGCGGGCCGGCTATGCCGCCGCCCCGCCTCCTGCGCGCGTCGGCGCGCCGGATCGAAAACGCCCGCCCGCCGGGCCTGCGGAGCAGTCCGCCGGCTCCCGCCGCCGAGGTTAACCACGCGGGGCTCTGGCGCCCGCCACCGCCTTCGCCGGAGCGTGCTTTCAGGAGAATTACTCAATTATGAATTGCGTAACGGCCACAACACTCTACGAAATATTGTATTCCGACCGCCCCATACTCCCGGGAAAAAACAAGCTGATTTGGCCGGTCCTGGACCCGCCGGCCGATGATCGCCTGAAGACGTGCCGGTTCCGCCCAGGCCCCCTGCGGCCCAACCGGTTTCGGCACGGCACCGAAAGCGGCGCGGCCCCGGTCCTGCAGCCAGAGGGGGACTGCTGCATCAGGGCGGCCAAACCCTATTTCGATGTTGCCGTGTAAACGCCGTCCCAGTCCGGCGGCGGCGGATTCGCCTGGAAGTCTTCGATGCGCTGGCGATAGAGGTGCAGGAAGAACGGCAGGTTCAGCCGATCGAGCGATCGTTTCTCCAGATCCTCGATGACCCGCAGGGCCGCCTCCCACTGGCTACCCCGATAGGCGGTCAACAGATCGCCGATGCCGGTAATGGTGCGCCGGACCTCCTCGTCCTCGGCGAGTTCGGCAGTTCCGAGCAGGGCGAAGATGCGCTGCGGCTCGCTCTTGCCCTTCACCCGGATGATGTCGAGCTCCACGTAGGTCATCTGTGACCCCACCTCCGTGGCGGCCGCCTGGCCGATGATGATCTGGGCTCCGTAGGTCTTGCACTGCCCTTCCGCGCGCGAGGCCAGATTGACGGTATCGCCCATCACGGTGTAGTCGAAGCGCTGCTCCGATCCCATGTTGCCGACGACGCAGGATCCGCTGTTGATGCCGATGCCGACGTCCAGGCGGATGGCCTTGCCCCCGGCGGCCTCGGCTTCCTGGGCCAGTTCGGCATTCAGACGCTCGATCTCCCGTCGCATCCCCAGGGCCGCCCGGCAGGCGTTGCAGGCATGCTCGTCGTCGGGGATCGGCGCATTCCAGAAGGCCATGACCGCGTCGCCCATGTACTTGTCGATGGTGCCCTGGTAGTTGAGGATCTGCGCCGACAGCGGTGTGAGCAGGCGGTTCATCAGCCGGCCCAGCCGTTGCGGCTGCTGCTGCATGCTCTCAGAGATCGAAGTGAAGTCGCGCACGTCGCTGAACAACACGGTCATGTTCCGGCGCTCGCCGCCCAGCACGAGGAGGTCCGGATCCTTTGCCAGCTGGTCGACCAGGGCCGGCGAGAGGTAGTGGCGAAAGGCGCTGCGGACCTGCGCGCGCAGATGCTCTTCGCGCAGGTAGTTGATGAAGACCAGAACGCCGAAGACGGCCAAAGCGCTCATGGCCGGGTAGGCCACGTCGATCAGCACGCCCTCGCTGGTGTAGAGCAGCCACGAAGCCGCCATCAATCCGCCCGCCACGACCGCGCCCAGCAGCATGGTCAGCAGAGCTCCCAGCACCGGCACCAGGGCGATGAACGACAGGGCGACGACGGCAAAGATCACCAGTTCAGCCCCCAGGGCGTAATTCGGGCGTAGCAGAAGCTGGCTGCCGAGGATCATTTCCAGGACCTGGGCATGCACCTCGACGCCGGGGATGTCTTCACGCAGGGGCGTCGCCTTGATATCGAGCAGCCCGGCGGCCGAAGTGCCGATCAGCACCAGCTTGCCCGCCAGGCGCTCGGGCGCCACGGTGCCGGCCAGAACGTCCTTGGCGGAGACGTAAATGCGAGGGCGGGTTTCGGCGTAGTGCACCCAGAGCCGGCCGTGACGGTCGGTCGGCACGTCGACCCCGGCGACGACAAAGGAGCGCACGCCAGCGTCATCGGTCTTGATGGCGAAAGCGTTGCCACCGGTAGCGATGCGCAGAAGTTCGACCGAGAGGCCTGGAAGGATACGGTCTTCGGCAACGATGAAGGCAGGCACCCGTCGCACGATGCCGTCGCGCTCCGGCACCAGGCTGAAGACCGCGCGGCTGGAGGCGGCCTCGTCGACTACCTGCGTGTTGCGCACCAAGCCTGGGAAATGGAAGAGATAGGGCTTCGGATCCTTGCCCAGAACCGCCAGGGGAACCTTCGGCAGGGAGCCTGCGTCGTCACCGTCCTTGCGCCGGTGGTAGCCGGCCTGGCCAAGCACCAGACGCGAACGCCGGATGGCGCGCGCAAATACCTCGTCGTTGGCCGGAAGGGTGCGCAGCGCCGCCTTCACCTCGGGCGCCACGCCCGTGAGGGAGTCCGCGTAGACCGCGGGCGAGGAGCGGTCGGGCTCGGCGAAAACCATGTCGAAAGCCGTGGCGACCACACCGGCCGCGCGCAGCTGATCGAGCAGCCGGGCGACGGTGGTGCGCGGCCAGGGCCACTGGCCGACCTCCGCCAGGCTTTCTTCATCGACATCGACGATGACCACCGGCTCCATTGCGGGCTGGCGGGGCTCGATCAGCTGATAGAGGTCGAAGGTCTTGAGCCGGAGAATCTCCAGGGGGGCCGGATCCCAGACCCGCAGCGCCAGCAGGGGCACGAAGAGACAGAGGCCGAGCAGACGACTAATGCCGAATTTCTGCGCCAGCCGCACCAGAGCCGATTTCTTGAGCAAGCGCCGCAGCAAGGCCGCCTTACCGGCATCCTCGCCACCGTCTGCCGTCCCGATCGATGACAGCTCCTCGCTCACGCCCGCGCCGTCTCCTGCCTGCCCGTCATGGGTGCCGCTTCAGAGCATCCAGCACCTGAGCGACTGCCGCAATGTTTTCCTGTCGGGCGATCAGCTGCCGTTGATCAGGCTGTTGGCCGCGATGTCGCTGATGCTGGACAGTGCGTTGTCCACGTCGTGGATCAACACCACCGTACCGCTCTCCAGGACCAGCGAATCGATACCGGCGCCCCCACCGTTGTCGGTGAAGCTTGCGACGGCATCCTCGATGTCGATTCCCGCCGGTGCGTCGACGTCGCTCACATCGGTAAAGGACAGGACATCGCCTTCGGACACGGAGAAATCCAGGATCTCGTCGCTTCCCTCGTCCGCGCCGAGGCTGAAGACGAAGACATCGGCACCGTCGCCGCCGACGAGCAGATCGTCGCCCTCCTGGCCGACGATGGTGTCGTCGCCGCCCTGGCCCATGACGCTGTCATTGCCGGTCCCGCTCTCGATCCAGTCGGACTCGCCCAGGCCGTCCAGCGCCGCGCGCAGGCCCGGACCGGCGTCGGCATCAAAGACCAGCGCCGCATAGTCGAAGAGGCTGCCGCCATATTCGGGGTCCAGCAGCAAGGTGTCGCCGAAGATCAGATTGCCTCCGCCGCCGCCCAGAATCACGTCCTCGCCGAAGAAGCCCGCCGTCTCTGCAGCCTCGTCGCCGATCAGCAGATCCCCCGCCGTGCTGGCCAGCACGACTTCGCCCGGCAGATGCTCCTGCCCGCTGACCAGGATGTCGTCGCCGGAGCCGCCGATCAGCAGGTCGGCGCCGTCCACGTCCACCAGGAAGTCGGCGCCGCTGCCGCCCTCCAGCGTGTCGTCGCCGCTGTCGCCGAACAGGAAGTCGTTGTGATCGCCGCCCTGCAGCAGGTCGGCGCCCGTGTTGCCGAAGAGGAAGTCCTGGCCGCGGCCGCCCTGCAGGCTGTCGCCCCCGGCATCCGCATAGAGGACCGTCTGGCCCGCGTCCTCGCTGTTGGTGCCGGCGCCCTGGGCCGGGTTCAGGTCATCCGCGGGATCCTGCGGGTTCAAGTCGTCGATACCGGCGAGATCGTCATTATTGACCGCCGTGGTGAACGATGTCGGATAGTTGCTTGTCGTCCAGTCGCCGGAGGTGTTGGTGTCGTCAGGATAGGGATCACCCGGACTCCCACCGGCCGACTCCACGGGCGCGAAGACGCGCGCGAAGATCTGGGTTCCCTCGTCATCGACCAGAGGCGCAGGATCGATGGCGATGTCCGACCGGCCGAGCGCAGCAAGCACAGCGTCCTGGTCGCCGACGAGCCCGGAATAGGTCTCCAGGTCGACCAGGGTCCCCAGCAGCGCGGCGGCATTGGCGGTGCCCGTTCCCGCACCGATCCAGCCCCCGCCGGGGCCAGTGAAGAGGCTCTTGTCGGCGCCGTTGGCTACGAACATGTCGATTGACTCGCCGTCCTGCAGGAGTTGAACGCCGATCATATCCGAGGTATCGCTGCCGAGACCCCAGACAGAGCCGGGACCGGTGTAGCTGCCGGGAACGGTATAGGTGCCGGCTTGCTGCACGTCGCCACCGGGGCCCGAGGTTACCCAGGTGCCGTCCTCGAAGATGGTGAGGAAGCCCTTGGGCGGCACGTTGATGCTGCCGCCTGTCGCCGTCGAAAGGTCGACGGTGACCAGGTTGCCGTCCGTGCCGATAATTTCAATTGAAATGGCCTTGATCTTCGAGGCGCCGACTGCGTTGTCGTCAATGTTCCGGATCTCGATATAGTACTGGTCCGGGTTGAGCGGCTGGCCGTCTTGCTGCAGAGAGGTGCCCACGCCCAGGCCGATCTCGTTGATGCCGACGGCGCCCGCAAGCAGGACCTCGGCCTGCACGTCGAAGGAGAAGGTCTCGGTGACGGCATTGTCGCTGTCGTCGGCCTCGGCGCCGGAAGCACCGTTGCTGCCGTCGCCGCCGGGGGCGGGCGAGCCGCTCTCGCTGGCCGCTTCTTCCGTGGTGACCGCGATTCCCACCGTGATGGTGCCGGTGTAGTCGTCCGCGGGGTCGAGCTGCAGCGAGGACACCAGGTTCTGAAGTTCCGCCTCGCTGCCGGTGAAGGTCCAGACCAGGCTGCCGGCGACATGCGTCACACCGCCGCCGAAGCCGGCGTCGTAGACCAGGCTGGCATCGGCGTCGCTGGCGATCGCCGGGCTGCCGCTCAGCGTCACCTGGACGGTGGTCACCGCCTCCGAACCGTCGTCGTCGAAGCCGCCGGCGTTGAAGAGGTCGCCGCCGGGATTGTCGGGATTGCCGTCCCGCGGCCCCAGCACCAGCGCCAGGTCCACGAGCGAGCCGCTGGTGGAGGCGCCGTAGCCGGCGGTCGTGATCAGCGCACCGCCGTCGGCCACGGCATCGACCGGAACGTCGAAATTGCCGTCGTTGACCGCGCTGTCCGAGCCGTCCACCGCCGTCGCCTCGACCGTGAAGCTGCCGTCGATGTCGCTGTCCTCGGGCGGGGTCGCCTGAATGAGGCCCGAGAAGCTCGTCACCCCGCCGACCAGCGTCAGCGTCAGGCTGGTGGTGCCGTCGCCCGCGACGGCGGCGATCTGGCCACCGGCCGTCGCGCTCAGCACCCAGCCCTCCGGCGCCGTGACGACGATCTGGCTCAGCGTGTCGCCCGGGGTCGTCACGTCAGCCGTGATCTGGACGTCGCCGGTGGTGTCTTCCTTCAGGCTGCCGTCGACGCCGGGCACGGTCAGCCCCACCGTGGGCGCGCCCGCCGCGCTGCTGGCGACAGAGGTCGAGTCGCCGGACGTGGCCTCGTTGTTCTCCGGGTCACATTCCTCGTCGTTCGGCTCTTCCAGGGCCGTCGCGGTGGCCGAGAACTGGTAGACCCCGCCGTCCGCAACGCCGGCGGAGGCGGTCACTTCGAAGATGTAGTCGGTGAAGCCCGAGACGCCGTCGGCCACCAGGAACTCCACATCGCCGTCGCCGTTCACCGCGACCGTGGCGCCAGCCAGGGCGGGCAGCGGCTCGACCACCGTGAAGCCGGCGGGGATGTCCACCACTACCGTGTGGACCTCGGAACCGTCCAGGCTGTCGCCGAAGCTGGCCGAAACCTTCACCGTGCCGGTCTCGCCGGGCGAGAATTCGCTGTCCGGATCGCCGCTGTCGTTCACGTCGATCGAGACGGAAAGCCCGGCGCTCTCGCCGTCGGCCACCGCGTCCACGTCGACGTCCGCCCCGACAGGGTTCGAGGTCGCCGTGTCGCCGCTATCGGGGTCGGTCGCCGTCGCCGTGAAGGAGATGTCGCCACCCATCACCGTGGCGACGTCCAGGTCGCTGTCCGGCGGCGGCACGAGGGTCACCGTCAGGATCACTTGAGACGGCTGGCCTGAGGTCGTGTAGATCCCCGTCGCCGGGTCGAAAATGCCGCCGTCGTCGCCCACCACGGTGGTAAACCAGCCCTCGCCGGCGCCCGGCAGGTTCCCCACCAGGATCTCGCTGACGTAGTCGTCGCCCTGGGCCGTCACCGTCACCGTGAAGTCGTCCTGGCCGTCCTCCGAGATGCACAGAGCGCCATCCAGATTCACAACCACCGACGGTTCCGCCGCCGGGTCCAGCGTGACACCGTCAAAGGACGTATCGCTTTCCTCGTTGTCCCCGGTGTCACACTCCACGTCGCCCTGCGCCGGGTCCGTGTTG
>JBNKHC010000348.1:0-2910 GCA_050290145.1 Kiloniellaceae bacterium
GTCGGTGTCGAAGTGCGGGCGCCCGAAGCGGCGGATATCGACCGGCCAGAGGTCGTAGGGCGGCTCGCCGGCGTGGACCCACTCCGCCAGGGCCTGCCCGGCGCCGCCGCCCGCGGCGATGCCGAAGGCGTTGAAGCCGGCACCGACGAAGAAGTTCTTCAGCTCCGGCGCCTCGCCGAGGATGAAGTTGCCGTCGGGGGTGAAGCTCTCCGGCCCGTTGATCAGCTCGCGCACGCCCGCGGTCTCCAGCGCCGGCACGCGGCCCAGCGCCAGCTCCATGAGCTGCTCGAAGTGGTCGAAGTTGGAATCCAGCAGGGTGTAGTGGAAGCCATCGGGGATGCCGTCGATAGCCCAGGGAATGGGATTGGGCTCGTAGCCGCCCATGACCAGGCCGCCGACCTCCTCCTTGTAGTAGGTCAGGCGGTCGGGATCGCGCAGGGTCGGCAGCTTCGACGGCACGCCCTTGATGGGCTCGGTCACCATGTACTGATGTTCGACGGAGACCAGCGGCACGTTGACGCCCACGGTGGCGGCCAGGTCGCGCGACCACTGCCCGGCGCAGCAGACCACGACCTCGCAGTCGATGCGCCCCTTGTCGGTCACCACCGCCTTAACCTTGCCGTCCTCGACCTCGACGGAGAGCACGGCGGTGTCCTCAAAGATCTTCACGCCGTTCTGGCGCGCGCCCTTTGCCAGGGCCTGGGTGATGTCGGCGGGATTGGCCTGGCCGTCGGTCGGCAGGAAAGCGGCGCCGACCACGTCGTCGACGGTCATCAGCGGCCACAGTTCCTGTGCTTCCTTGGGGCTCAGCAGGTGCATCTCAAGCCCGAAGGAGTGCGCCGTGGTGGCCTGGCGCTTCACTTCCGTCCAGCGTTCCTCGTTGCAGGCCAGGCGCAGGCCGCCGTTCATCTTCCAGCCGGTGGCGAGGCCCGTCTCCCCTTCCAGGGTATTGTAGAGCTCCACCGAGTTGCCCAGCAGCTGCGTGATATTGGCGTTGGAGCGTAGCTGGCCGACCAGCCCTGCGGCATGGAACGTCGTCCCGGAGGTCAGCTTGTGACGCTCGATCAGGACGGTGTCGGTCCAGCCGAGCTTGCCGAGATGGTAGGCGGTGGAACAGCCGACAATGCCGCCGCCGATGACGACCGCTTTTGCCGTGGAAGGGAACTCTGCCATCTTAATCCTCAGCCTTATCAGCTTTGCTGAAATTCTTTTGCGGCGGCCTGAAAGCGCGCCAGGTTCTCTGCGGTGTAGGCCGCGTAGTCGAAATCGATGTCGGAATGAATCTCGGAGACCATGGACCACATGGTCTCGCGCAGCAGGGAGGCGCACTTCATCGCCTTGTAGCGCCGCCGCAGGCCGTCATCCACCGGCTGCTCGAAGTAGGTCTCCAGCATCCAGTCTTCCTGCGCGGGCGAGAGGCCGTTGTTGGAGGCCAGCCCGCCGAGGTCGAAGAGCGGCGAGTTGAAGCCGGCATAGTCCCAGTCGATGAGCCACAGCCGCTGGCCGTCGTCGATGAAGTTGGCGGGCAGCAGGTCGTTGTGGCCGAAGACCATCTCCACGTCGCCCACCGCCTCTTCCAGCTTCTGGGAGAGGGTCAGCAGGGCCGGCAGCAGGCCGGCGTGGGCGCTGTTGCCCTCCTTCAGCGTCCAGGCGTAGTCGCGGATCACATGGAAGACCCAGAAGGCCAGCACCGGCCCGCGCAGGAATTTCGGCAGTTCGCGGTGGCACCTGATGACCAGCGGCAGGGCGCGCTCCAGGGTTTCCTGGCGCCGCAGGTCTTCCTCGCCCAGGGTCTTGCCGGCAACGAAGTCGATCACCAGCACGCCCGGCTCGTGGTAGACCACCGCCGGCGAGATTTCCGCTTCGGCAGCGGCGCGGCTGGCCGCCAGCTCGTTGAAGCGCATGACCTGATGGATCGGAATGTCGTCGCCGACGCGCACCACGTACTTGCGCCCGCCGTCCTCCACCAGGAAGTTCACGTTGGTGATGCCGCCGGAGAGCGGCTGCGGATCGACCTTGCCCTGCCAGAGCTTCAGCGCCGTCACCTTGCTGCGCGGATCGGTCATGTCAGCGGCCCCCTTCCGCGGCCAAGCCGAGCCGCGCACGGGCGCGCCGGGCCCCGGCAGCGATCAGGCGGTCGGCGGTGATGGCGATGAAGGCGACGGAGACGCCGGCGACGATGCCGCGCCCGGTGTCCGCCTTGGTCAGCGCGATATAGACCTCCTGGCCCAGGTCGCGGGTGCCGACCAGCGCGGTGATAACCAGCATGGAGAGCGCCAGCATGATGGTCTGGTTGATGCCCAGCATGATCTCCGGTAGGGCCAGCGGCAGCTTGATGCGCCACAGAAGCTGCCAGCGGGTGCAGCCGGATACCGTGCCGGCCTCGATGAGCTGCGGATCGATCGAGCGGATGCCGTGAGCGGTGTAGCGCACCGCCGGCGCCAGGGCATAGAGCACCACGGCGATCATGGCGGTGAAGTCGCCGACCCGGAACAGCATGACCACCGGGATCAGGTAGACGAAGCTGGGCAGTGTCTGCAGGGTGTCGATGAAGCCGCCGATGACGCGCCCGGCCTTCTGGTTCTGCGCCGCCACGATGCCCAGCGGAATGCCAACGACGGCTGCGATAAGCACCGAGACGCCGCAGAGGTAGATCGTCTCCATGGCGTCCTGCCACAGGCCGTTGACCAGGATGAAGCTGGATAGCAGGAAACAGAGCAGCGCCAGTTTCCAGCGCCCGAGCTGCCAGCCGGCCAGAGTCACCAGCGCGATGAACCAGGGCCAGGGCACGCCCAGCAGGAAGCGCTTCACCGGCACCAGCAGGTTCAGCACCATGAAGGTCTTCACCGCCTCGAGCTGGTCGAAGTAGTTGACGTTGATGGTCTGGACCAGGTCTTCCCAGAAGGCTCC
>JBNKHC010000349.1:0-13483 GCA_050290145.1 Kiloniellaceae bacterium
CCGGGGGCGAACTTGCCCGCCAACACATCCTGTGCCAGCGGGTTTTCCAGCCACATCTGTATCGCTCGCTTCAGCGGGCGGGCGCCGTACACCGGGTCGAAACCGACTTCTGACAGCTTGTCCAGCAACGGCTCGGATACCTCCAGTTTCAGGTCCCGCTCGCCCAGGCGCCGGCGCAGGGAATCCAGCTGTATCTCTGCGATGGAGCGCACCTCCCCCCTGTTCAGCGGGTGGAAGACCACCACCTCGTCGATGCGGTTGATAAATTCCGGTCGGAAGTGTTCGCCAACCACTTCCATCACCGCATTCTTCATTTGCCGGTAGTGGATTTCGGTATCCACCTCATCCGCATCACGGGCGGCGGCGTATTTCTGGATCAGGTCGGAGCCCAGGTTGGAGGTCATCACCACCACTGTGTTGCGGAAATCCACCGTGCGCCCCTGGCCGTCTGTGAGGCGGCCGTCCTCGAGCACCTGCAGCAGTATGTTGAAGACTTCCGGGTGGGCCTTCTCCACCTCGTCCAGCAGTATCACCGAGTAGGGCTTGCGACGCACCGCTTCGGTCAGGTAGCCGCCCTCCTCGTAGCCCACATAGCCGGGGGGCGCGCCGATCAAACGCGCGACCGAGTGCTTCTCCATAAACTCGGACATATCGATGCGCACCATGGCGTCCTCAGTGTCGAACAAGAACTGCGCCAGGGCCTTGCACAGCTCCGTCTTGCCGACGCCGGTGGGGCCGAGGAAGAGGAAGGAGCCGATCGGCCGGTTGGGATCCTGCAGGCCGGCGCGCGCGCGGCGCACGGCGTTGGAGATCGACACGATGGCGTCCTCCTGGCCGATCACGCTCTGGCGCAGGGCGTCTTCCATGTGCAGCAGCTTCTCGCGCTCGCCCTCCAGCATCTTGTCGACGGGAATGCCGGTCCAGCGCGACACCACCGCGGCAATGTCGTCCTCCGTCACCTCCTCGTTCAGCATCTGGTGCTCCTGGGCCGTCTCGGCCTCGGAGAGCTGCTTTTCCAGGCCGGGAATGACGCCGTACTTCAGCTCGCTGGCCTTGTTGAGGTCGCCTTCGCGCTGGGCGATCTCCAGGTCGTTGCGCGCCTGGTCGAGCTGCTCCTTCAGCTTCTGGGCGCCGGCCAGCTTGTCCTTCTCGGCCTGCCACTGGCTGGTCAGCTCTTCCGACTTGGCCTCCAGTTCGGCGATCTCGGCGGTGAGCTTCTCCAGGCGCTCCTTGGAGGCCTTGTCGCTCTCCTTCTGCAGGGCGTTTTCTTCGATCTTCATCTGCACCAGGCGGCGGTCCAGCTCGTCGATCTCTTCCGGCTTGGAGTCCACCACCATGCGCAGACGGCTGGCGGACTCGTCCACCAGGTCGATCGCCTTGTCGGGAAGGAAGCGGTCGGAGATGTAGCGGTTGGAGAGCGTCGCCGCCGCGACGATGGCCGCATCGGTGATGCGCACGCCGTGGTGCAGCTCGTACTTCTCCTTCAGGCCGCGCAGGATGGAGATGGTCTCCTCGACGCTCGGCTCCGGCACGAAGACCGGCTGGAAGCGCCGCGCCAGGGCGGCGTCCTTTTCGATGTGCTGGCGGTACTCGTCCAGCGTGGTAGCGCCGACGCAGTGCAGGTCGCCGCGCGCCAGCGCCGGTTTCAGCATGTTGGAGGCGTCCATGGCGCCTTCGGCCTTGCCGGCGCCGACCAGGGTGTGAAGCTCGTCGATGAAGACGATGGTCTCGCCGCCGGCGTCCGCGATCTCCTGCAGCACGGCCTTCAGGCGCTCCTCGAACTCGCCACGGAACTTGGCGCCGGCGACCATGGCGCCGAGGTCCAGGGCCATGAGGCGCTTGTTCTTCAGGTTGTCGGGCACGTCGCCGTTGACGATGCGCTGGGCCAGGCCCTCGACGATGGCGGTCTTGCCGACGCCGGGCTCGCCGATCAGCACGGGATTGTTCTTGGTGCGGCGCGAGAGCACCTGCACGGTGCGGCGGATCTCCTCGTCGCGGCCGATGACCGGGTCGAGCTTGCCTTCGCGCGCCACCTCGGTCAGGTCGCGGGCGTACTTGTTGAGCGCTTCGTACTGGTCTTCAGCGGTGGCCGAATCGGCGCGGCGGCCCTTGCGCATGGCGTTGATCGCCTGGTTCAGCGACTGCGGCGTCACCCCGGCGGCGGCCAGCGCCTTGGCGGCGGTGGTGCCCGGCAGCATGGCGATGGCCAGCAGGATGCGCTCGGCGGTCACGTAGGAATCGCCCGCTTCCTCGGAGAGCTTCTCGGCCTGGCCGAAGAGGTCGTTGGTCTCCTGCGCCAGGTAGAGCTGGCCGGCGCCGGCGCCCTCGACCTTGGGCTGCTTGGCCAAGGCCTCGTCGATGGCCTTGACCGCGGCCTCCGGCTTGCCGCCGGCCTGGCGGATGAGGTTGCGCGCCAGGCCCTCCTCGTCGTCGAGCAGGACCTTCAGCAGGTGTTCCGGAGTGAGGCGTTGGTGGTGTTTACGGCTGGCGAGAGTTTGCGCGGCCTGGAGGAACCCGCGCGAGCGTTCGGTATAGCGATTGAGATCCATCTATATCCCCTTTCCCGCACCCGGTGAGCGGCATGCAGGTGACCAGATCCATAATACTGCAGCGATCGCGCCCATCCCAGTGGCACACAACCGCCCTGACCGGCCGTAGCGGCCCGGCTTCCTAAGGAGATATGGGGCTGTTGCAAAAACGACACAAGGCCTGGCGCGGCCAAAAAATCGCCCGGAAAGCCGCTCTGCCGGGCGACTCCGGCCCCGCCGAAAGGCGGCCGGCGGCGCTGTTTGTCGCGAATTGACAACCACTGATACTGTATTGGGCGATTTGAGAGGTTCGAAAGACCGTAGGATGGCCGATCAGAATAAGAACAGGGAAAAACCCACGAAGCGCCGTAAATTCATCCGCCAAGTGGAATAGAGTAAGCCATATAACCAACTCATTTACTATGGCTTTTCTAGATATCTATTTATGACACCTAATACCAAAGGGGGGCAAAGCATGAGCAATCCCGAGGTTACTGAATACGAAGTCGGCCAAGACAATATACAGCCCTTCGGCCTCGATATTCACAATCCCGTCTTCGTCGTTTCCGCACTAAGCATCATCATCTTCGTCCTGCTGACCCTGGCCTTCCAGACGGAGGCGACCGCGTTCTTCGGCTGGCTCAGGCCCTTCCTGACCTCGACCTTCGACTGGTTCTTCCTGCTCTCGGCCAACATCTTTGTCATTCTGGGCATCGTGCTGGTGATCACGCCCCTGGGCTCGGTGCGCCTGGGCGGCGCCGACGCCAAGCCGGAGTATTCCTACCTCGGCTGGTTCGCCATGCTGTTCGCCGCCGGCATGGGCATCGGCCTCATGTTCTTCGGCGTGTCGGAGCCGATGTCCCACTTCGGTTCCTCCATGGGCGGCACCGTCCTGGAGAACGGCGTGCGCACGGACTGGGCGCCGCTGGGCGCGGCGGCCGGCGACATCGAGGCGGCGCGCAATCTGGGCATGGCCGCGACCATCTTCCACTGGGCGCTGCATCCCTGGGCGATCTATGCCGTGGTCGCCCTGGCCCTGGCCTTCTTCGCCTACAACTACAACCTGCCGCTCACCCTGCGCTCGGCCTTCTACCCGATCTTCGGCGAGGCGGTCTGGGGCTGGGTCGGCCACATCATCGATACTCTGGCGGTCTTCGCGACGCTCTTTGGCCTCGCCACCTCGCTGGGTTTCGGCACCGAGCAGGCGCTGGCCGGCCTGAACTTCCTCTTCGACACACCCACGGGCAACGGCGCGCGCGTGCTGTTGATCTCGGCGATCACCGCCGCGGCCCTGATCTCGGTACTGCGCGGACTGGACGGCGGCGTGAAGGTGCTCTCGGAGATCAACATCGCGCTGGCCCTGCTGCTGATGGTCTTCATCCTCGCCGTCGGCCCGACCGCGGCGATTCTGGAGACCGTGGTTTCCGGCGGCATCGCCTACGTCAAGGAAGTCGTGCCGCTGTCCATGCCCTTCGGGCGCGAAGACGCCAACTTCTCCCAGGGCTGGACCGCCTTCTACTGGGCCTGGTGGATTTCCTGGTCGCCCTTCGTCGGCATGTTCATCGCGCGGGTCTCGCGCGGCCGCACGGTACGGGAATTCATCATCTGCGTCGTTTTTGTGCCGACCATCGTCAGCATCTTCTGGATGGCTGTCTTCGGCGGCTCTGCCATCGAGCAGGTGATCGCCGATCCGGATGCCGCGGTGAAAAGCGCAGCGCTGGAGTTGAAGCTCTTCGAGATGCTGAAGCACCTACCGCTGGCCTGGTTCACCTCCATTCTGGGCATCATCCTGGTGATCGTGTTCTTCGTCACCTCGTCGGACTCCGGCTCGCTGGTCATCGACACCATCACCGCCGGCGGCAAGACCGACGCCCCGGTGTCCCAGCGCGTGTTCTGGTGCACTTTCGAGGGTCTGGTGGCCGCGGCCCTGCTGCTGGTCGGCGGCGCGGGCGCGCTGACCGCCCTGCAGGCCATGGCGGTCTCCACGGGCTTTCCCTTCACCATCGTGCTGCTGCTGATGTGCGTCAGCCTGCTGATCGGGCTCAACCGGGCGCGCAAGGACTCGGCGCAAACCAAATAATCCCCCCGGAATGAAGAAGGGCGGCAGGAGCCACCCTTCTCGTCCGAACTCAAAAGGCTCCGCCGCCCGGCGGAGCCTTTTCTTATGCACCGATCTTGTGCGCTATCGCACGATGAAGACGGAGATGTCCGTGTGCGAGGCCAGGTAGCCGGCGTTGGAGGAGAAGATGTGCTCGGCGAAGCCCGGCACGTGGGAGGCCATGACGATGAGGTCGGCGCCGATGTCGTGCGCCTCGCGGCCCAGCTTGTCGTCCAGGTCGATGGTCGGGTCGGGGCTGACGATGGCGTGGGCGCCGATGGCGATGCCGTACTTGGCGCCCTGGGCCGCGGCGTACTCGTTCAGCTTGGTCTCGAACTCCTCGGGGTTGTGGGCCACCGAAGAAGGGGCAGAAGCGGTCACCGCCACCATCTGCACCGGCGCCTTGTAGTGGTTCGACAGGTCGGCGGCCGTCGCCAAGGCCTTATCCAGCTTGTCCGTGTGGCGAAGGTCGACCGGAACCATGATCTTCTTGTACATGAGGCGCTCCCGTTATATTGGCGCGGCCGCTTTCCCCTGCCGCCGCTCGGTATCGTCTTTAAAACCGGTTGGACGGCGAGCCTATACAAGGGCGTTGCGCCAGGTCAAACCGGGCTGCCGGCGATTTCTTATCCGCTTTTCTTGCGGATATTAGGTTCGGCGCCGGCGGTCACCAGAATCGTTACCGCATAACTTTCGATTTGCTTTGGTCGCAGGCGACCACGTCGTGGCCATTCGCGCCGCCTCCCAAAAAAAGAGCCCCGGCGCCGCTCGCGCGGGGCCGGGGCGGGTCACTGCCCAAAAGTAGGATCAGGAGAGATCAATGCTTACCCCGCCGGCCCGCTCGGGATGAGCCGCTTGGGCACGGCAGCGAAGAGCATGAGCAGGAACCTAAGGCGATTCGCTCCCTATTGCAAATGATTATCAATAGCATGACTGGCTGGGGGATTCGGTTGGGCTTCCGGGCCCTCGCGCCCGGGCGGGTGGGTCCTCCGGTCTGCCGGGCAGGCCGCCGGGGCGGGCCGAACGCCGCAGGGCCGGAGCGCCGCTTGACAGGGCGGCGGGCGGCGCGATGAACTGCGCTGCAGCAAAGCCGAAACGACCGCGCGCCCTGTCCGGGCCGAGAAGGGAAATTCAGGCCCGATGGCGACCACCGTGGAACAGATCTGCCGCTACCCCGTGAAGGGGCTGAACGGCGAGCCCCTGGAGCGGGTCACGCTGAAGCCGGGCGCAGGCATCCCGGAGGACCGGCGCTACGCCATCGCCTACGGCCGCGGCACCGGCGCCAGGCCCGGCTTCTTCGAGTTGACCGAGGAAGAGCGCCTGGCCCAGTTGCGCATCGCCTACGATCCGGGGGACGATTCCGGGAGCCCGGCACTCACCATCAGCCGCCAGGGCCGCCAGGTGGTGACCGCCAATCCCAGCGACCAGACCGGGCAGATGCTGCTCAACCAGTTCTTCGCCGGCTTCCTGGCCGGCTCGCCGCGCGGCACGCCCGCGTTCCGGGAGCTGCCGGGCCCCGGCCAGGAGGCCGCCCCGCCCGTGCTGGTCTCCCTCATCAACCTGGCGAGCCTGCGCGACTTCGAGCGCGTGGCACGCCAGTCGGTCGATCCGCGCCGCTTCCGCGCCAACATCCTGATCGACGGCCTGCCGGCCTGGCGCGAGTTCGCCTGGCTGGGCCGCGAGATCCGCATCGGCGCGGCGAAGCTGAAGGTCGTCGAGCGCATCGAGCGTTGCGCGGCCACCAACGTGAATCCGGAAACCGCCGAGCGCGACATGAACATCCCGCTGACCCTGCGCAAGGGCTTCGGGCACATGGATATGGGGGTCTATGCGGAGGTGGTGGACGGCGGGGAGATAAAGACCGGCGATCCGGTCAGCGACGCCTAGAGGTGCGCCGGGGTCCGGCGGAGCGCTGAAAGCCGCGCGGCATCATGCATCCGGCCGGAGTGAATCTCCGGCCGTACAATCAGCAAAACAACTTTCAGGGATGCGGCCTTCAGGGAACGGCCGGATCGCTCTCGCTTTCGGAAGAGGCTTCCTTCTTGCGCGCCTGGCCGTCTTCGCTGGCCCGCGGCTTGCGGGCGCGGCTGCGGCGCGGCTTCTGCGGAGCTTCACCCGCACCGTCCTGGCCGCTGGCCCCAGCCGAGGGAGTTGGCGCCGCCTCGATATCAGGTTGCTCGGCACCCGGCTGGCCGATTTCCGGCAGCTCGGCCGCCGGCTGCGGCGCTGCGGGCGCCGCCGAGCCGTTGGTCGTCGCCGACTCCTCCGAAGCCGCCGCGACATTGCCGTCGGCTTCCTCGCCGTCGCCGCCGTTGTAGGCCTGCTGCGGCTGGCGGTCTTCCTGCCGGCGGCCACCAGGCTGCGGATCGGTGCTGTCGCTGAGGATGCGGAAATAGTGCTCCGCATGCTGGTAATAGGCCTCGGCGGCAACCCGGTCACCGGCCGAGGACGCGTCCCGCGCCAGGGTCAGGTACTTCTCGTAGACCTGACGGGCATTGCCGCGGACCCGGCCGTCTGGGCCGTTGCTGTCGAATGTGTGGGTCCGCGACTGTCCGCCGCCGCCACCACCACCGTGCTGTTTGCGATTTGTGCGGCCACGCGGCCGACGTCCGCTATTGGAACCTTGTCTCATCGTTCGCTTTTTTGCTTCAGAATGGATTTCTTGCCACTCGCGCCCTGCGGAATCGCTCACATGGCGATTTCGCGAGCTCTAAACCACACACAAGTTAATTTTGGGTGGTGTTGCGTCTCCCCGAGACGCGGGAGCCAATTGGCTCGGCCCATTCAACGTAGAGGGCTTTGCCCCGCTTTCCAACTCTTTTTTTCACTTATCCACGGCTCTGTTCGGCCGTGGAACCCGCATTTTTCTGCGCTTCGGCATCTCAGCCGGCCGCCGGCGCGACGGCCAGCAGGCAACGCTCGATTCCCGCCAGATCGCGGGCCCGGCACAGCGGCCTGAGCCCCGCCGCGACGAGCAGCTCCTCCACCGCTGCGGCCTGGCCCTGACCGATCTCGAGAGCCAGCAGGCCGCCGGGCGCCAGGACCGCCGCCGCCGCCGGAATCAGGGCCCGGTAAGCCGCCAGGCCGTCGGCGCCACCGTCCAGCGCCGCCGCCGGATCGTAGCCGGCGACCTCCGGCGGCAGGGCGGCGATCTCGGCGCTGGCGATGTAGGGCGGGTTGCTGACGATGACGTCCCAGGTTTCCGCGCCCAAGGCCAGGCCGTCGTCCCAGGAATGGCGCAGGAAGCGCGCCCGCGCCGCCAGGCCCAGGCGCTGCGCATTGGCGGTGGCCTGGGCGACCGCCTCGGCGCTGACGTCGATGCCGCAGCCGCTGGCCTTGGGCAGCTCGCTCAAGAGCGCCAGCAGCAGGCAACCGCTGCCGGTGCCGAGATCGAGCAGCCGCAACGCGGCGTCGCGCTCGCCGATCTGCGCCAGCACCGCCTCCACCAGGGTCTCGCTGTCCGGGCGCGGGTCGAGCGTGGCCGCGTTGAGGGCGAAGGGCAGGCTCCAGAATTCCCGCTCCCCCAGAATGCGCGACACCGGCTCGCGGGCGGCGCGACGGTCCACCGCCGCCTCGATGCGCCCGGCCTCCTCGTCGGTCAGCTCGCGCTCCGGGGACCCCAGCAGCAGCTCCGGCCCGCCGCCCAAGAGGCGGCAGACCAGCAGGCGGGCCTCACGCCGGGAGTCCTCGATGCCGGCCACGGACAGGCGGTCGCGCGCCGCGCTGACGGCCTCGGCGAGAGTCATCGCCGCCCCCTCACTGCAACGCGGCTCATTGCAGCTCGGCCAGCTTCTCGGCCTGGTCGGCGGCGATCAGCGGGTCGATCAGCTCGTCCAGCGCCTCGCCGGTCAGCACCTTGTCCAGCTTGTAGAGCGTCACGTTGATGCGGTGGTCGGTGACCCGGCCCTGGGGGAAGTTGTAGGTGCGGATGCGCTCCGACCTGTCGCCCGAGCCGACCTGGCTCTTGCGGCTGGCCGCGCGCTCGTCGATCTGCTGCTGGCGCTGCACCTCGTAGAGCCGCGCGCGCAGCACCTTCATGGCCTTGGCGCGGTTCTTGTGCTGCGACTTCTCGTCCTGGCACTGAACCACGACGCCGCTCGGCAGATGGGTGATGCGCACCGCCGAGTCGGTGGTGTTGACGTGCTGGCCGCCGGCGCCCTGGGAGCGGTAGGTGTCGACGCGCAGGTCCTTTTCCTCGATGTGCACGTCCACCTCCTCGGCCTCCGGCAGCACGGCGACGGTGGCCGCGGAGGTGTGGATGCGGCCGCCCGACTCGGTCACCGGCACGCGCTGCACGCGGTGGGCGCCGGATTCGAACTTCAGGCGCGCGAAGACGCCGGGGCCGGAGATCTGCGCGCTGGCTTCCTTGTAGCCGCCGATCTCGTTCTCCGAGGCGTCCATCATCTCGAAGCGCCAGCCCTTCAGTTCGGCGTAGCGCTGGTACATGCGCAAGAGGTCGGCGGCGAAGAGCGCCGCCTCGTCACCGCCGGTGCCGGCGCGCACTTCCAGGATGGCATTGCGCTCGTCGGCCTCGTCCTTGGGCAGCAGCAGGATCTTCAGCTTGTGCTCCAGATCCGGCAGCCTGGCCTTCAGGTCGTGGAACTCGCTTTCCGCCAGGCCGCGCATCTCGGCATCCGACTCGGGATCGGCGATCAGCTCGGCCAGGTCGGCCAGCTCGTGCTGGGCGCCGCGCAGCTGCTCGATGCCCTGGACCACCGGTGTCAGGTCGGAATATTCCTTCAGCATGGCCGTGTGCTCGGCCGAGCCGGGCTTGGGGTGGCTCGCCACCAGCTCCTGCAGCTCGTCGTAGCGGCTGAGCACGCGATTCAGGCTGTCGTCCAGGTTCACGTTTACACCTACTCTTTTTCCGCCTCGTCCCCACCTTGCGGCAGGTCGAAGAGGCGGCGGATCATGTCTTCCAGTTGCGCGGCCAGGGCGGGATCCTCCGCCACCGCCCGGCGCAGGGCTTCCGAAGGATCGTGCAGCAGCTTGTTGACCAGCAGGCGCGTCGCCGCCTCTGCATCGGTCTCGCCGCTCTCCAGCACCTCCTGGCGCACCGCCTCGAAGTGGCGGCGCAGCGCCACCACCGAGGGAATGGCCGGGCGCTCGGCCTGGGCGCGCAGGAAGGCGGCCAGCTCGTCCTCGACGATGCCCCAGGCCATGGCGCTGGCCGCGGCGCGGCCGCCCGACTGGCGGCTGGCCAGGCGCTCCAGGTCGTCCAGGTCGTAGACGAAGGCGTCCTCCAGCTCGCCGGTGCCCGGCTCGATGTCGGCGGGTACCCCGGCGTCGATCAGCAGCACCGGACGGTGCCGGCGCCGTTTCAAGGCGGCGGCGACCTGCTCACGGCCCAGGGTGAAGCGGCCGGTGCCGGCATCGGAGATAACGATATCGGCATCGGCGATGTGCTGTTCAAGCTCGTCCCAGGGCGCGAAGTTGCAGCCCAGGCGGCGGGCCATGGCTTCGGCGCGGTGCGGCGAAGGGTGCATGAGCAGGCGCTGGCTCACCCCGGCGGCGGCGAAGTCGTCGCTCAGCATCTCGCCCATTTCGCCGAGCCCCAGCCACAGCAGGTTCAGGCCGTCGAAACGGCCGAAGAGGTCGCGCGCCACCTGGGTCGCGGCCAGGGTCATGGAGCTCGCCTGCTGGCCGACCGGGGTTTCGCTGCGCACCCGCTTGGCCGCGGCGAAGGCCGCCTGGGCGGCGGCGGCCAGAAAGGGTCCGGCGATCCCGGCTTCCCGGGCGGCGCGGTAGCACTGCTTCACCTGGCCCAGAATCTGCGGCTCGCCCAGCACCTGGCTGTCCAGGGAGGCGGCCACGCCCAGCAGATGACGCAGGGCGTCGGGCCCCATGTGGCTGTAGCTCTGCCCGACCAGGTCGGCCGGGGCGCAGCCGGCTGCCGCGGCGATGAGCTGCAGCAGCGTGCCCGCGACCCGCTGGCCCGGCCGTGGCACCACCAGGAACTCGATGCGCTCGCAGGTGGCCAGCACCAGCCCCTCCTCGCAATTGAGATCCTTGAGGGCGGCGATGAGGCTGGCCTGGTCCGGGTCCTCGGCGAAGAGCGCGTCGCGCAGCGGCGCCGCGACCGTGCGGGCGTTGACGCCGAACAGCAGCAGGCGGTTCAGCGGGTCGCTGTTTGGATCGGGGCCGGGGGTCAGCTCGCTCTGTGCCATGGCGCCCCGCTAAGACAGGCGGGACAGGCGCTCGGTCAGGCTGTTCAGCGGGACGAGTTCCTGCTCCCCCGAATCGAGGTCGCGCAGCGTGGCGCTGTTTGCCGCCAGCTCTTCGTCACCGAACAGCAGGGCGGCGCGGGCGTTCATTTTGTTGGCGCGCTGCAGGCGCTTCTTCAGGTTGCCCGAATAGCCGAGCTCCACCACGAAGCCGGCATGGCGCAGATCCTGGGTTACCTTCAGCGCCGTGGCCTGCGCCGCCTCGCCCACCGGCACCACGGCGATGGGGCGCGGCGCCGGAATGTCCGCTTCCAGCAGCATGGCCAGACGCTCCACGCCCGAGGCCCAGCCGACGCCGGGCGTCTGCGGCCCGCCCATGGTCTTGATCAGGCCGTCGTAGCGCCCGCCGGCCATGACCGCGCTCTGCGCGCCCAGGCGGTCGGTGGTGAACTCGAAGGCCGTGTGGCAATAGTAGTCGAGACCGCGCACCAGCCGCGGGTTCAGGGTGTAGGCGATGCCCAGGTTGTCGAGGCCCTGCAGGACCGCGGCGAAGAAATCGCGACTTTCGCTGTTGAGGTAGTCCTCGAACAGCGGCGCCCCGTCGACCAACCCACGGTCGCCCTCGTCCTTGGAATCGAGGATGCGCAGCGGGTTGCGGGTCAGGCGGTCGCGGCTGTCCTCCGACAGCGCGTCGACATGCGCGGAGAAGTAGGCCACCAGGGCCTCGCGGTAGGCGGCGCGGCTTTCCGGATCGCCCAGGGTGTTCAGCTCCAGGGTCACCGCGTCCTTCAGGCCCAGGGCGTCGAGGATCTGCGCCCCGCAGGCGATGACCTCCACGTCGGCCAGTGGCTGCGGCACGCCGATCAGCTCGACGCCGATCTGGTGGAACTGGCGCTGGCGGCCCTTCTGCGGACGCTCGTGGCGGAACATCGGCCCGGCGTAGAAGACCTTCAGCGGCACCTGCTGGGCCAGGCCGCCGGAGATGAAGGCGCGCGCCACCCCGGCGGTGTTTTCCGGACGCAGGGTGATGGTGGCGTCCACTTCGTCCTTGGCGCTGCCTTTCCCCGACCCCATGGCGAAGGTGTACATCTCCTTCGTCACGATGTCGGAGGTGTCGCCCAGGGTGCGCTTGAAGACCTCCGTGAACTCGAAGATCGGCGTCGCCATCTCGTGGAAGCCGTAGAGCGCGGCGACGTCGCGCGCGCTGTCCACCACCTTGCGGTGGCGGCGCATGGCCTCGGGCAAGAGGTCGTGGGTACCCCTGACGGGCTGCAGGCTGCTCAAGCGATCTGCTCCGGAAAGGGGCTAAGAGGCGGCCGCGGCCGGGGTCTTGGCGCCGCCGGTGCTGTCGTCGCCGGCCTCTTCGGCGGCCTTCGCCGCTTCGATCTCCGCCGCCTTGGCTTCGACCAGCTCCACCAGATGGTCGACGATGTCGCCGTCCTTCAGGCGGTGGTCGGGCAGACCGTTGATGTAGACCTGGTGGGTGCCGCGCCCGCCGCCGGTGAAGCCGACATCGGTCATCAGCGCCTCGCCGGGGCCGTTGACCACGCAGCCGATCACCGAGACGGTCATCGGGGTGGTGATGTGGGCGAGACGCTGTTCCAGCACCTCGACGGTCTTGATGACCTGGAACTGCTGACGCGCGCAGGAGGGGCAGGAGATCACGTTGACGCCGCGGTGGCGCAGGTTCAGCGCCTTCAGGATGTCGAAGCCGACCTTGACCTCCTCCACCGGATCGGCGGAGAGCGACACGCGGATGGTGTCGCCGATGCCGGCCCACAGCAGATTGCCGATGCCGATCGACGACTTGATGGTGCCGCTGCGCAGGCCGCCGGCCTCGGTGACGCCCAGGTGAAGGGGATAATCGCAGGCATCGGCCAGGGCGGTATAGGCGGCCACGGCCAGGAAGACGTCGGAAGCCTTGCAGGAGATCTTGAACTCGAAGAAGTCCTCGTCCTCCAGGATGCGCGCGTGGTTCAGCGCGCTTTCCACCATGGCCTCGGGGCAGGGCTCGCCGTAGCGTTCCAGCAGTTCCTTCTCCAGCGAGCCGGCGTTGACGCCGATGCGCATGGAGCAGTTGTTGTCGCGCGCCGCCTTGACCACCTCGCGCACGCGCTCACGCGAGCCGATGTTGCCCGGATTGATGCGCAGGCAGGCCGCGCCGGCCTCCGCCGCCTCGATGCCGCGGCGGTAGTGGAAGTGGATGTCGGCGACGATGGGAACCGTCACCTCCGGGATGATTTTCTTGAGCGCCGCCGTGGAGTCCTCGTCGGGGCAGGAGATCCGCACGATGTCGGCGCCGGCCATCTCCAGCGCCCGCACCTGCTCGATGGTGCCCTGGACGTCGCTGGTGACCGTGTTGGTCATGGACTGGACGGTGATCGGCGCATCGCCCCCGACCGGCACATTGCCGACGTGAATCTGGCGCGACTTGCGCCGCAGAATATCGCGATAGGGGCGAACGCTCATGCCTGCTGTCCCAAAATCCCGTGGTCCGGCCTTCCCGGACACCGCCCGGAACGCCGCGCGGCGACCCTAAAAGCCATGTCAGAGCCGTCTGGACTGCTTTCAAGCCTTCCCGGGGCCGCGCGGCCGCCAGGGCCGCGGCGCCCGAAGTCGGCAACCGCGCGCAACATGCGCCGAAACGCCGGAAACTTCAAGGCGGCAGCCGGAAATGACAGAGGCCGGCCCCC
>JBNKHC010000350.1:0-10059 GCA_050290145.1 Kiloniellaceae bacterium
GGACACCTGTTCTTTGTTCAGCGCGCGGGTTTTCTCCCACGTCGCTCTTCCCCTGCGGGGCGGTCCATACCCCGGCAAGAGGCCGCGCCTGACGCGCGGCAGATAGGCGCCCTACCAAGCCCTGAGGCATGATAGCGCGCCGGGGGAGCCACCGGAAGCCCCGCTCCCAGGGGCCGGCGGAAGCCCCGAAACACTTAGA
This sequence comes from Kiloniellaceae bacterium, assembly GCA_050290145.1. Classification (GTDB taxonomy): domain Bacteria; phylum Pseudomonadota; class Alphaproteobacteria; order Kiloniellales; family Kiloniellaceae; genus Pelagibius. The sequence continues at coordinate 200 of JBNKHC010000350.1, forward strand.
TTCCCTGGCCCGGAGCGCCGCGCCGCCCGAGCAGCGGGACACTCCCCTCCGATTCGTAGGGGGCGCTGCGCCGGACCAGGCTGTCGAAGTAGGCGATCCCCGAAATCCGGTAGTCGAGGTCGCCCCGCTCGGCCAGAAGCTCCATCTGGCGGACCAGTTCCACGAGGGTGGTGGAGGCGACCACGGAGAGCCGCTCCTCGCCGAGGCGCGGCACGGTGACCCTCTCGTTGGAGAAGCCGCGGGCGAAGTCCTCGCCGTTGACCTCCAGATCGAAGGTCAGGCCGTCCAGCGGCAGGTCGAAGTCGTTGGGATTGCCGAGGCGCAGGTCGATCTGGAAGCGCTGCTCGAAGACGCTGCTCTCCAGCAGGCGCAGGTCGACCACGTGGATCTCCGGGGCCACCGGATCGGCGCCGCTGCAGGCGGCGAGCGCCAGCAGCATCGCCGCCGCCGCCCACCTGCCGCAGGCCGAGCCCATCGCCCGGAGCCCTTTGGAACGGGCCGGGCTCAATTCCCGAAGAGGCCCTTCTTCAGGTCCAGCGGCGAGGTAGAGCCGCCGCTGTCGCCGTCACCCGAGGTGCCCGGCACCAGGCCTTCCAGCAGGCCCTTGGCGCCTTCCTCGTCCTGCAGCTTCTCCATGACCGCGCTGGGGTCCTTGATCTGCTCCTTCAGGGCCGCGCCCAGGTCCGGCTTGTAGGAGATGTCGCTCCACGGCCCGGAGACCTTGATCGGCACCGCCACGCCGGCCAGGTCCGACTGGCCGCCCTGGCCCTCCAGGGTACCGACCAGCTTCGGCTTGACCGTGTAGTCGACGGTGCGCGGGGGCAGCGGCACCTTGCCGGTGCCGGTCATGCGCACCAGCGGCGCGACCAGGTTGAGGTCGTCGTTGGTCACGATGCCCTTGTCGATCTTGAAGGTACCGGAGAGCTCCGCGAAGTCGGTCGCCTGGGCGTCGTCGAAGGAGCTCTCGATGGCGGCCACCGAGATGTTGCGCATCATGGCCGCCAGGTTGACTCCCTTGATGGCGCCGTCGCGGAAGACCACCGCACCGTTGCCGTTCAGATTCGACACCAGCTCGCGCTGTGTGCCGCCGCTGGACTTCACCGAGATCTTGCTCTCGGTAGTGCCGAGGATGCGGTCGAACTTGGCGAGGTCGTTGAGGAAGGGGCCGGCCTGGAAGTTCGCCAGGTCGAAGTCGGCGGTCAGGGACGGCTTGGCGCCGCTGCCGTCGACCGTGATCTTGCCCGTGCCGGAGCCGTCGTAGAGCTGCATCTCCGCCAGGTTCGCGGTCAGCCTGCTGTCCTTCAGGACGACGGTGAGGCTGCTCTTGCCGATCTTCACGTCCTTGAAGAGAATGCCGCCGGCGTTGAAGGCCAGGTCGGCGTTCAGCAGGCCCAGGGCCGAAACGTCGATGGGCTCGTCGCTCCAGTCGCCGCCGGCCTCCCCGCCGCCGCCACCCGCGCCGCCGCCCGAAGCGTCGGCCGCCGCGCCTTCCTGCTCCGGCGGCAGATAGGGATTGAGGTTCAGCTCCTCGACGCTCAGCTCGGCCTTGATGAAGGGCTTGGCGCCGGTCGCATCGACCGAGAAGAGGCCGTTGCCGTTGATCTCGTCCAGCCGGATCTTGGCGTCGGTCAGGGCGATCTTGGGGCCCGTCATCTCCAGATCGCCGGCGATGTTGAAGGGGCCCAGGCCCTCGCCGGGGAAGTCCAGCGGCTGCCCGGTCCAGGCCGCCAGCTCGCGGATCGAGGGCACGTCCAGCGCCAGCGCGCCCTGCAGCCCCAGGGCGTCGGTGTTGCGGGCCGCGCCGTCGAAGGAGAAGGTCACCGGCTCCGAGTCCACTTTCATGGCCAGCTTGCTCGTCTCGCCTGACATCAGCGCCTGCGGGTTCTCCGCATCGATCTCCAGTGACACCTTCTGGCTGTTCCAGACGGCCGAGCCGTCGGCCGCGAAGGGCGAGGACAGGCTGGGCAGCGACAGCTCCATGTTCACTTCGCTGACCCTGACCTCCTGACCGCTCCGGTGGTCGATGTAGGTCAGGGTGCCGTCCACCAGGCGCACGTCGCCGAGACGCAGCTCCTTCAGGGCGGCACCGGTATCGGCGCCCCCGCCCGTGCCGCCGCCGTCACCGCCGGAGGGGGCCGGCGCTGCGGCCGCGGTGTCGAACTGCCAGTTGGGCCGGCCGTTCTTGTCGACTTCCAGGGTGATGACCGGCTTGTCGAGAATGAAGCGGTCGATCGCCACCTCGCCGCTGATCAGCGGCAGGATCTGCAGGGCGACGTCGAGACGGTCGATCGTCGCCATCTCCGGCGTGGAGGCGCCGGGGGCGTTGGCGAAGCCGACGTTCTCCACGGACACGGCGATGGTCGGCAGGAGCGACAGCGAGATGTCGCCGTCGATGCGCAGGTCGCGGCCGGTCGCCGACTTGGCCTGCGCCTGGATCTCGCTCTTGTAGCGCTCCAGCGGAATCAGCATGGGGACGACGATGACCGCGACGATCAATAGCAGCACGATCACGCCGAAGCCGATGAGCAGCTTCTTCATACCTGTAAGACCTCCTATCGGGGCGCGGCTCTCGCGGTGGCCGCGCCGTTGTCCCCCGGGAACGGAATACGCTCAATAAACTGTTTTGCAAGCATTTGTGGGAAGGTGCGACGATCCCGCGCGCGCCTTCCCCGCCTGCGGCAAATTACTGCGCCGCCTGGGGCGCGTTCATGTGAACCGTACGCTGGGGATAGGGAATGGAGATGTTCTCCGCGTCCATACGGTTCTTCAGGTTCTTCGTCAGATCGAACTTCAGCCCCCAGTAGTCGGCGGCGTTGCACCAGACCCGCACGGTGAAGTTCACCGAACTGTCGCCCAAGTCCGTCACCGCCGCCATGGGCGCCGGGTCGGCCTGCACGCGTGAATCCTTCTTGCATTCGTCGACGATGGCGGCCAGTGCCTTGTCGATCTGGTCCTCGTAGGCGATGCCGATGACGATGTCGACACGACGCGTCGGATGGAACGAATAGTTCTTGATAGCTGAGCCCCAGAGCTGGGAGTTCGGCGCAATGATCTGCACGTTGTCCGGGGTCGCCAGCTCTGTGACGAAAAGGCTGATTCCCTTCACCGTCCCGGCCAGGCCGCCGCCTTCGATGTAGTCGCCGATCTTGAAGGGCCGGAACAGCAGCAGCATGACGCCGGCGGCGACATTGCTGAGCGTGCCCTGCAGGGCCAGGCCGATGGCCAGGCCGGCAGCGCCGATGACGGCAATGAAACTGGTCGTCTGCACCCCGAACTGGGCCAGCACTGCGATGATGGTGAAGACCACCACCGCGTAGTAAGCCAGGCTGGAGAAGAAGCCCCTGAGGGTCTCATCGACCTTCTGGATCCTCGAGAGGGCCGACTTGACACTTTTGCGCACCCAGCCGGCAACCACGAAGCCGACAATGAGTATGACGATGGCGCCGACCACGCTCAGCCCGTAGGTGGTGACCAGCCCTACCACCAGGCCCCAGATTTCTTCTGCGGATTGTTCCATCTAACGTCCCCAAGTTGGCATGGCCGCCGCCATGCTGAAGTCCCGAACCAGATGCGCGAACCAGCACCCCGGGACCACACCTCGGCCATGCCCGCGGCACCCTGCCCTAGCGCCACCAACCCGACCATGACATCGGTCAATGCACGCAGCAGTTACCCTGGAAGCCATTCTAAACAAAGAAATAGGTAAACTTGAATAGCATGCTTAGATCAAGCCAGGAAAATCGCCCTTTTTCCGCGGCCTCTTGCGACAGAACTAGAGCCCGGAAGGCCAAGCCGTTCCAAAAACAATTCTGTGACGAATTACAACCTTAGGACGCGATCCTGCGGGGCAAAGCCTAATCCGCCTCAGGGGGCCTCGCCGTCGATCAGGTGCAGAAAGGAACCGCAGACCCTGCCCCGGCGCTGCCCGACCCGCGCCGCACCGCCGCCGTCCGCCGCCTGCGCCTCGAAGAGCGCCGTCTCCGCCGGCCCTTCCGCCCCCAGCACCCGGGCGTAGTGGAACTCGTGGGCACGGAAGGCCGCACCGCCGGCGCCCAGAGGTCCGTTCGTCAACAAACAAGCCCGCCGGTAGCCGAGATGGCGTGCGGGTTCCCGGAAGGAGGTTTCCAGCGGCAGGAGCCCGGCCATGGCGTGACGCCGCCCCTCCCCGTCCTCCAGGCCCTGGCCTAGCACCATGTAGCCGCCGCACTCGCCGTAGACAGCCGCGCCGCGCGCCGCCGCCGCCCGCAGCCCGTCGAGGAACCGGGTGTTGGCGGCCAGCCGGCCCGCGTGCAATTCCGGATAGCCGCCCGGCAGGTAGACCGCATCGGCCGCGCCGTCGGGCGCTTCGTCGGCCAGCGGCGAAAAGGGCAGAACCGAGGCCCCGGCGCGGTGCCAGGCCGCCAGCAGCAGCGGATAGGCAAAGGCGAAGGCGAGGTCGGCCGCCACAGCGATGCGCTGGCCCAGGGGCGGCAGGGGCGGCGGTACCACATCCGTACCGCCGCCGAGACGGGCCGGCGTCGCCGCCGCGCGCAGCGCCGCGAGGTCGACCTGCCGGGCCACCGTCCCGGCGGCCGCATCCAGGAAACTCTCCAGCCCGGCGTCCTCGCCGGCCTGCACCAGGCCCAGATGTCGGGAGGGCCGTGCGAGCGCCGCGTCGCGCGCGACGGCCCCAAAGACGGTGAGATCCGCCGCCGCGCAGGCCGCCCGCAGCAGCGCCTCGTGGCGCGGCGAGGCCACGTTGTTGAGGATCACCCCGGCCAGGCCGACGGCGTCATGGAAGCGGGCGAAGCCCTGGGCCAGGGCGGCGACCGAGGCCCCCAGGCCCTTGCAGTCGACCACCAGCACCACCGGCCAGCCGGTCAGGGCCGCCACCTCCGCCGTCGAGCCGGCGGCGAGCCCCCGGCTGCCGCTCACCGGCGCGCCATCGAAGAGACCCATGACGCCCTCGCCGACGATCAGTTCCGCCCCCGCCTCGGCCTGGGCGACGGCCGCAGCGAGCGTCTGCGGGCGCATGGCCCAGCCGTCGAGGTTGAGGCAGGAACGCCCGCTGGCGGCCCGGTGGAAGGCGGGATCGATATAGTCGGGCCCGACCTTCACCGAGGAGACCGCGACGCCCCGGCGCTTCAGGGCCCGCAGCAGGGCGAGGGTCACGGTGGTCTTGCCGCTGCCCGAAGACGGGGCCGCGACCAGCAGGCCGCCCGGTCTGCCTGACAGCGGTCCATCAGACATGGAAGGTCATCCCGTCTCGCGCGGGCGGCTCAGGCCGAGAGGATTGGGGTCGAGCACGCGGCCCTCGGCCGCGCCCTGCCAGTCGAGCCCGGCGCGCAGGCGCACCACGTCGCCCACCACCACGATGCAGGGTGGCTCGATGCCCGCCTCGGCGATGTCCTGCGCGCAGGCGCCGAGAGTGGTCTCCAGGATCGCCTGCTGCGGCAGCGTCGCCTGGCTGACCACGGCCACCGGCTCCGTGGGCGCGCGGCCATGTTCCTGCAGCGCCCCGGCAATGGCGGCGATGTGCTTCAGGGCCATGTAGAGGACGATGACCGGGGAACCCTTGGCCAGCCCCGCCCAGTCAATGCCGTCGGGCACCGAGCCGCCGACGCCGTGGCCGGTGACGAAGGTGACGGCGGAGTTGGTGTCGCGGTGGGTCAGCGGGATGCCGGCGTAGGCCAGGCCGCCCAGGCCGGCGGAAATGCCGGGAATGATGCGGAAGGGCACGCCCGCCGCGACCAGGGCCAGGGCCTCCTCCCCGCCGCGCCCGAAGACGAAGGGATCGCCGCCCTTCAGGCGCAGGACCCGCTTGCCCTCCTGGGCCAGGCGCACCAGCCGCTGGGAGATGTCGGCCTGCACCGGCGAGGGCTTGCCGCCGCGCTTGCCGGCATAGATCCTCTCGCAGTCGGGGCGCGCCATGTCGAGGATGGCCGGCCCCACCAGGGCGTCGTAGACCAGGGCGTCGGCCTGCTTCAGGCCGTTGACGGCGTGCAGGGTCAGCAGCCCCGGGTCGCCGGGACCGGCACCGACCAGCCAAACGCTTCCGGCTTCGAAGACCGGCAGGGAAAGATCGTCCGTTTCCATGAAAATGAGCCTAGACCCCCGGGCCCGGCTGTCCTAGTCAGTGAAAAGCCTCTACTTGTAAAATAACGACATGACACGCAAACCGGAAGGCGCGTTGCGGCGCGGCTGGACCACGGGAGCCTGCGCCACGGCGGCCACCAAGGCCGCCTATACCGCGCTGCTGACCGGGCGCTTCCCCGATCCGGTGAGCATCACCCTGCCCAGGGGCGAGCAACCTGCCTTCGCCCTGGCCCGCGAGGCCCTGAAAACGGCGGAGAACGGGGGTGAGGGCGAGGCCAGCGCCGCCATCGTCAAGGACGCCGGCGACGATCCGGACGTCACCCACCTGGCGCTGGTGCAGGCCACCGTGCGACAGGGGGCGACAGGCAGCGGCGTCACCTTCAAGGCCGGCCCCGGCGTCGGCACGGTGACCAAACCGGGCCTGCCGCTGGCGGTGGGCGAGCCGGCCATCAACCCGGTGCCGCGCCGCATGATGCAGGCCGTGGTGGCCGAGCTCGCAGCCGACCACGGCGCCAGCGGCGACGTCGAGATCGAGATCTCCGTCGACGGCGGCGAGGAACTCGCCAAGAAGACCTGGAACCCTCGCCTGGGCATCCTGGGCGGCCTGTCGATCCTGGGCACCACCGGGGTGGTGGTGCCCTTCTCCTGCTCCGCCTGGATCCACTCCATCCACCGCGGCATCGACGTGGCGCGGGCGAGCGGCCTCACCCACGCCGCCGGCTGCACCGGCTCCACCTCCGAAGCGGCGGTGCAGCAGCTCTACGGCCTGCCCGACATTGCTTTGCTGGACATGGGCGACTTCGCCGGCGGCCTGCTGAAGTACCTGCGGCTGCACCCGCTGCCGCGTCTGACCCTGGCCGGCGGTTTCGGCAAGCTCTGCAAGCTGGCCGCCGGTCACCTGGATCTGCATTCGGGCCGCAGCCAGGTCGACTTCGACCTGCTGGCGGCCCTGCTGGAGCGACTGGGCGCGGCACCGGAACTGCTCGCCGAGGCCCGCGCCGCCAATACCGCCAAGCAGGTGCTCGACCTGGCCGCCGCCGCCGGCTTGCCGCTGGCCGACGCCGTGGCCGCACGCGCCCGCGAGACGGCGCTGGGCGTGTTGGCCCAGCGCGACGGCAGCAGCGAGACGGCGGTGGAGGTGCTGGTCTTCGATCGGGCTGGAAATCTCGCCGGCAAGGCGGCAGGGTGGCCGGCATGACCGAGGAAGCCGCCAGCAGAGCCCCCGAGACCCGACCCCGGCGCATCCTGCTGCTGGGCGGCACCGGCGACTCGCGCGCGCTGGCCGAGCGCCTTGCCGGGCGCGACGACGTGGAGGTGATCTCCTCCCTCGCCGGGCGCACCGAGCAGCCGACGCCCCTGCCCGGGGCCCTGCGTATCGGCGGCTTCGGCGGCGTCGAGGCCCTGGCCGACTTCCTTGCGCACGAAGGCATCGACCTGCTGGTCGACGCCACCCATCCCTACGCCGCACGCATCACCGACAATGCCGCCGCCGCCTGCCGGCGCGCCGGCACGCCACGCCTGCTGGTGGAGCGCCCGCCCTGGGAAAAGCAGCCCGGCGATACCTGGATCTCCGTGCCCGACACCGAAGCCGCGGCCAGGGCCCTGCCGGGGCTGGCCAAGCGGGTCTTCCTCGCCGTCGGCCGGGGAGAACTGGAGGCCTTCGTCGGCTTGACCGACATCTGGTTCCTGGTGCGCACGGTCGATCCGCCCGGCGACAGGCTGCCGCTGCAGCACTACGAGGTGGTGCTGGGCCGCGGCCCCTTCGAGCCCAACGGCGAGCGCGCGCTCTTCCTGCTGCACGGCATCCAGGCCCTGGTCACCAAGAACTCCGGCGGCGAGGCGACCTACGCCAAGATCGCCGTGGCCCGCGAACTGGGCCTGCCGGTGGTGATGATCGAGCGCCCGGCGCACGAGGACGGCGAGACCGCCCACTCGGTCGACGAAGCGCTGCAATGGATCGAGGCGCGGCTGTAAGCCCGGCGGCCCGGCGCCGCATCACCCGATCCGCAACTTAACTGCCGACGCCATCTGCACGCCAGGGTCGAACTGTCCGGCAGCGGCGGCCCGGCGCGGTCGCTTTGCGTGGATTAGCCGCATCCCGTACTCTAGGCTCTTGGCCAGGGAGGGCGCATGGAACGTCGTTTGGCCGCAGTTCTGGCCGCCGACGCGGTCGGCTACAGCCGCTTCATGGCCCGCGACGAGGAGGCCGCGCTGGCGGCCCTCTCCGAACGGCGGGCCGTCATCGCTGCTCTCGTCGCCGCGCGCAGCGGCGTGGTTTTCGGCTCGGCGGGCGACAGCGTCATCGCGGAGTTTCCGAGCTCCGTCGAAGCCGCCCGCTGCGCGGTGGAGATCCAGGAACGCCTGGGCGAACTCAATGCCGGGCTGCCGGAGGAACAGCGGATGCTGTTCCGTATCGGCGTCAGCTTCGGCGACATCATGGAGGAAGAGGGCAATTTCTTCGGCGACGGCGTGAACCTGGCCGCGCGCCTGGAAAGCCTGGCGCCGCCCGGCGGGATCTGCCTCTCGAAACCGGTCGCCGAGCAGCTCTCCGGCCCTCTGGCCGCGGCTTTCGCCAAGGCCGGACGGCACCGCCTCAAGAACCTGCCCAAAGCCGTCGACGTCTGGTGCTGGCCGGCACAGCGCGCCGGCACGCTGCGCCGCAAGGCGGCTACCGCAAAGCAGGGACAGCTTCTTGCCGCGACCCTGGTTGCCGCGGCGGCCGTCGCCGTCGTCGTGCTGTACCTGGAAGAACCCGTGGACGACACCCTGCCCTCGGGGCCGAAGATCGCGGTGCTGCCGTTCAGCAACATCGGCGCCGACGCCGAAGACGCCTATTTCAGCGCCGGCCTCACCAACGACATCAACACCCTGCTGTCGAAGTTCTCGAACCTCTTCGTCGTCGCGCCGGATTCGGTCAGAAGCCTCGGTGACAACGCAACCTGCGCCGAGGTCCGCCGTGAGCTGGGCGCGGATTTCATCCTCGGCGGCACGGTGCGCCGCTCCCAGGACCAGCTGCGCGTCACCACCTCCTTCACCGATGCCGAGACCTGCCGGCAACTCGACGCCCCCGGACCATTCGACCGGGATCTCAGCGCCGACAACATCCTCGACCTGCAGCTGGAGATCGCCAAGCAGGTGGTGGCAGAGGTCGGCTCGGCCGACGCGCCCCTGTTCAATGCCGAGGTCCAGAACGCCATTCGTCGCAAAGCGCCGGAAAGCCTGGCGGCCTACGAATGCGTGCTGCTGTCCTACTGGTTCTATGAGACCTTCGAGGCGGAGCGGCATCGCCGCGCGCGCGCCTGCCTGGAGCACGCCGTGAAGATCGACCCCGACTATTCGCTCGCCTGGTCGCGCCTGGCCTTCAGCTACATCGAAACCAAGAAATACGCCATCGACACGCCGCCTGACTGGGCAGAGCGGGCGAAAGCCGCCGCGGAGCGGGCCCTGGAGATCGATCCCGACAATCCGGACGCCTACTATGCCCTCGCCATCCTCAGCCAGATGACCGGCGAGAAACACAGCGTGTTCCGCAATTTCGCCGAAAAGGCCATCGCCCTGAACCCCAACGACTCATTCGTCCTGTTCGATCTCGGCACCTGGATGGGCTATTCCGGGGCCTGGGAAAAGGGCAAGGAGTGGGTCAGCCGCGCCAAGCTGATCAACCCGAAGCACCAGAGCTGGGTCGACTACATCTGGTCTCTTGAGGCTTATCTGGAAGGCGACTACGAAGCGGCGCGGGACGTCGCGGAGAAGATGAACCTGCCGGGCAACTACATGGTCCAGGC
>JBNKHC010000351.1:0-7597 GCA_050290145.1 Kiloniellaceae bacterium
ATGTGCCAACAAGGCAATCGAATGCGAAGACGAGGAATCATGGGGCCACTGGGCGTTGGCTGGCTGCTTTGTCTTCAGCCTGCAACACGACCGCGCCATTGCTGAGTTTGAAAGGGCTGTCGAACTCAACCCGAACGATGCGGATGTGCTGAATGATGTCGGATACTGCTTGAGCTATGCGGGTCGGGCCGAGGAGGCGCTCGAGTTTGTTCGCAAGGCAATGCGGCTCAACCCACACTATCCCGAATGGTACCTGTTGCAGCTAGGCCCGATCTACTTCGATGCTCGCCGGTACGATGAAGCCATCGCCACAATCGAGGGCCTGCGCAGCCTGGAGACAGTATTGAGCTGCCTCTATCTGGCAGCCAGCCACGCGGCACTGGGGCATGCCGATAAAGCGCAGAAGGCTATGAAACGGGTCCTGGAACTCGATCCGCTCGCAACCCTTCAGAAGTGGACCAGCGCCAGAATCGCCCCCTATAGAAACCCGAAGGATCTCGAACACTTTCGAGAGAATCTCCGCAAGGCAGGACTGCCGAGCTAGAGTCCTGTGTTCAAGCTCGCATGACCGCTCCGGGTCAGATGACGATCCCGGAGTTGCGCAAGGGAACGTCCGCTTTGCCGGCGAGTCGGGACATTTGCCGCATGCAATTATCTTCTCACTGCCTGCTCGCGCCGCGGTGGCGGCAATCCCTAGATCGGCTTCCGCCCACGCAGGTGGGTCGGCCTCAGCGCGCCGTGGGCGACCGCTTCGGCCAGAGCGCGGCGGGCGCTCAGCCAGCGCTCATAGATCGCTTCGCTCGACACGGCGATGACCTGATCGCGCAGGGGGCCTTCGATGGCCGCGACCTCCTCTGCCGAGACCTCGGCGTACCAGGCGTTGCGGTCGACCGTGGCGACGTCTGCGAAGCCGGCATTGCGCATGGCCGCCGCGGTCTCCGCCGCCGTCGCCATGGTGAAGTCGAGGCCGATCAGTTCGATGTAGCGGCGTAGCGCTGCGTCGTCGGCCGCGCCCTCTCCCGCCAGCCAGTCGCTGGCCGCGAAGACGCCGCCCGGCTTCAAGACCCGCAGCACCTCGCGATAGAGCGCCTGCTTGTCGGGGATGTGCAGCAGGGAGTCCTTGCTGAACACCGCATCGAAGCTCTCCGCGTCAAAAGGCAGGGGCCCGGGCTCGACCAGGCGAAAATCGATCCGCTCGGCCAAACCGGCCGCGGCCGCCAGGCGGCGGCGGCGCTCGACAAGCTGCGGCTCCACGTCGATGCCCGTCACCCGCGCGCCCTTTTCCCGCGCCAGCACCATGGCCGGGCCGCCGGTGCCGCAGCCGATGTCCAGCACCGTCGCATCCCCGAGGTCGAGCCCCTTGACGATCTCGGCAACCTCCTCCGCCCCGCCGGGAGAGAGAAAGCCCGTTCCCCAGACGAGGTGAAGCCGGTCGATGAATTCGTCGGGGTACTGTCCCACCTTGTCGCCTCCGCCACATGCCGTTTCGGCGAAGATAGCAAGCCGGTGAGGTCAGGGCCAAGGAGGAGTGGGAAGGGCCCGCGCCGCGGGATTCAGATATCGCGGTCCTGCAGCAGTTCGCGCAGGTGCGCCGCGTTGATCGCCGCCGAAGTCAGGTTGGGATGGATCGCCAGGGCGTCCTCGAAGGCCTCGAGGGCGCGCTGGGGGTCCTCCAATTCGGCATAGACGAGGCCGCGCCCGGTCAGGGCGCCGAAGTGGCGCGGCTCCAGCTCCAGGGTCTTGTCGATGTCGGCCAGCGACTGCTCGTAGTTGCCGAGCAGGTAGTGCACCGTCGCGCGCTTGTTCCAGCCCTCGGCGAAGTCCGGAGCGATCAGCACCATCTGCTCGAACTTGCCGAGCGCGCGCGGATAGTTGCCCTGCTTCAGCGCCTCGAGCCCGTCGTGCATGAGGACCTGCACCGCGCCGTCGTCCGACTGTATCCAGATCGTCCAGATGCGCCCTTCCACCTGCTGCGCTTCGAGGGGCCCGGGGGCTTCGAGCAGCCGCACGAAGAGCGCATCCAGACGCTCGTCGTTCTGGTCGGCGCGCACCGGCGTGCTCATCGCCAGGCAAGCGGAGAAGAGGGCGAAAATTGCGATCGCTGTGATTGGCAAGCGCTTCATTCTGTGGATTATGACGGAAGCACCGGTTCAGCCAAAGCCCTGACGATAAGCCCAGGTTTCACAATCGTTTGAAGGCGTCCGTTTCGCCACGGCGCCGCCGTTTTCGACCTGCACAGACCGATCGCTCTTGCAAGAAGGAGACCGCCGCATGGCTGGCGCCGCCTATTTTTCCTCCGACCATCCCGAAGCGCGGCGGCGCTTCGCCGAAGCCGCGGCGCGCGCCGGCGCCCGGCTCACCAGCTATCCGCATCCCCGCCGCGGCCCGGGCGGTGAAGAACTGGCGACCGATGTCGCCTGGCTGGGGCCGCAGGATGCCGGGCGCGTGCTCGTCACCCTCTCCGGCACCCACGGGGTCGAGGGTTTCTGCGGCTCGGGCGTGCAGACGGGCTGGTTCGACAGCGGCCTGGCAGGCGAGCAGCGCGATGACATCGCCTTCATGGCGGTGCACGCGATCAACCCGCACGGCTTCGCCTGGCTGCGCCGCGTCACCGAGGACAACGTCGACCTGAACCGCAACTTCGTGGACTTCGCGGGCAGCCTGCCCGGAAACCCCGGCTACGACGAACTGGCCGAGGCGCTCTGCCCGCCGACCTGGGACGACGCCACCGTCGCCGCCACGCGCGAAGTGCTGGCCGCCTATGCCGAGGAGCACGGGCCGGCCGGCCTGCAGGCCGCCATCACCAACGGCCAGTACACCCACGCCGAGGGCATCTTCTTCGGCGGCACCGCCCCCACCTGGTCGCACCGCAGGCTCAAGCAGATCTTCGCACGGCACCTCTCCTGCGCCGAGCGGGTCGCGGTCATCGACTACCACACCGGTCTCGGCCCGCGCGGCCACGGCGAGCGCATCTGTCCGGTGGCGGCGGACTCGCCGGTGCTCGCCCGGGTGCGCGACTGGTACGGCGAGGACTTCACCTGTCCGGCCCTCGGCACCTCCTCGGCGACCGAGATCCGCGGCTTCAACGTCATCGGCATGGAAGAGGCCCTGCCCGGCGCGGAGCTGACGGCCATCGCCCTGGAATACGGCACCCTGCCGACGGAAGAGGTGAAGCTCGCCCTGCGCGCCGACAACTGGCTGCATCTGCACGGCGACCTGCAGAGCGCCAAGGGCAAGGCCATCAAGGCGCAGATCCGCGAGGCCTTCTACCAGGACGCCGACGACTGGAAGGAGCAGATCTGGGAGCGCGCACTGGAGACTCAGCGCCTGGCGCTCGCCGGCCTGGCGGGGTGACGGTTCCTGCGGCGGGCGAAAATGCGCTAGACTGAGCGCATGTCTATGAAAGCACTGCTGCTGCCGGCCGCCCTCGTCGTCGCCTTCCCCGCGCCCGCTTGGGCGGCGGGCGATGCCGAGAAGGGGCGGCAGATCGCCATCGACCACTGCTCGCGCTGCCACGTGGTGCCCGACTACAACCCCTACGGCGGCATCGAAAGCACGCCGTCGTTCCGCCTGCTGGCGCGGCGCGACGACTACCTGGAGCGCTTCCAGACCTTCTTCGAGCGCCCGCCGCACCCGGTGGTGGTGCGCATTCCCGGCGTGGAGCCGCCCACCAAGGACCCGGCCTTCGTCGCCACCTTCCAGATCCAGCCCGAGCAGGTCGACGACCTCGTCGCCTACGCCACCAAGATGCACGCAGAGCAGTAGCCCAACGACTGTCATGCCCGGACTTGTTCCGCGCATTCAGGGCAACCACTCATCGCCTGCCCCTGGACCCTCGGGACAAGCCCGAGGGTGACGTCTGTGGAAACGCCGTAGTCAAACCCCCACCCATTGCAGTTCACACACCGCTGTCGTCCCGGGACTTGTTCCCGGGACCCAATGGCGTCCGCAACTGCCGACGTCCTATGAGCGGTTAGGGCAATGGGTCCCGGCAATGAATGCCGGGACGACAGCCTTGGGTATGGCCAGACAAGCACCTGCCGCAGGCACAAGCGAGCATGTCGTCTTAAAGAACCCGGTTCGCCAAGGCCCGCGGCTCCGGGCCGCCGGTCGCCCAGTCGAGCAGTTCCACCGTGTGCACCACCGGGATGCCGGTGCCGTCGGCGATCTGCGTCATGCAGCCGATGTTGCCGGTGGCGATCACGTCCGGCCCGGTGCTTTCGATGTTGGCGACCTTGCGCGCCTTGAGGCGCCCGGCGATTTCCGGCTGCAGCAGGTTGTAGGTGCCCGCCGAACCACAGCAGAGATGCCCCTCCGGCACCTCCTTCACGGCAAAGCCGGCGGCCGTCAGCAGGGCCTTGGGCTCGCGGCGGATCTGCTGGCCGTGCTGCATGGAGCAGGCGGAATGGTAGGCGACGGTGAGCGGCCGCCCCGCCGTCGCGCCCTTCAGGCCCAGGGCGTCCATGAACTCGGTCACGTCCTTGGTCAGGGCCGAGACCTTCGCCGCCCTGTCCTTCCAGTCGGCGTCCTCGCGCAGCATGAAGCCGTAGTCCTTCACCGTGGTGCCGCAGCCCGAAGCGTTGATGATGATCGCGTCGAGACCGCCTTCCTCCAGCTCGCGCGTCCAGGCGGCGACGTTGGTGCGGGCGGCGTCGAGGGCCGGGTCCTCCTTGCCCATGTGATGCACCAGGGCGCCGCAGCAGGCGGCTCCCCTGGCCACCACCACCTCGACCCCGTGGCGGGTCAGGAGGCGTACCGTGGCCTCGTTGATCTCCGGCGCCAGCACCTTCTGGGCGCAGCCGGTCATCAGCGCCACACGCGCGCGGCGCGGCCCCTGGGCCGGAATCACCTGCGGCTTGTCGAGGCGGCTGGGCGAGCGCGTCTCGCCGGGCGCCATGGCCAGCAGCCCCTTGAGGCGGCCCGGCATGAGGCCCGCCAGCGGCTTGGCGAAGAAGGCGCCCAGGAGAGCCAGGCGAAAGCGATTGGGGTGCGGGATCACGAAGGCGAGCAGCCAGCGCAGCAGGCGGTCGGGCAGCGGGCGCCGGTAGGTCTTCTCGATATGGGTGCGGGCGTGGTCGACCAGGTGCATGTAATGCACGCCCGAGGGACAGGTGGTCATGCAGGACAGGCAGGAGAGGCAGCGGTCGATGTGCCGCGCCACCTTCTCCGTCGCCGCACGGTCGTTCTCCAGCATGTCCTTGATCAGGTAGATGCGCCCGCGCGGGCTGTCCAGCTCGTCGCCCAGCAGGGTGTAGGTCGGGCAGGTCGCCGTGCAGAAGCCGCAGTGCACGCAGTTGCGCAGGATCTTCTCGCATTCGGCGACACCGGGATCGGCGAGCTGGGTCAGGGTGAAGTTGGTCTGCATGATCGCTCTCCGCCCCTAGAGTCCCGCGTACATGCGCCCGGGGTTCAGCACGCGGTTCGGATCGAAGCCGTCCTTCACCTTTTCGCTGAGCAGGGCCTTGGCGGCGTCCTGCGGCTGGAACGGCGCCTCGGCGGCGCGCAGTTCAAGCGGCGCACGGATGAGGGTCGCATGGCCGCCGCCCGCCGCGGCGACGGCGGCGCGCACTTGGCCCGCACCCGCGTCACCGCTTGCCGGCAGCGCCAGCCAGATGAGGCCGCCGCCCCAGTCATAGAAGACCTCGCCCCCTGGCACTCTGGCCAGAACCGCGGTGACCACGCCGGGCCCGGCGCTGGGCGCCACGGAGATCCGCCACACGGCCTTATCGGCTGCGCTCACGAAGGGCCGTACGTCGCGCAGTTCCTGCCAGAAGGTCAGCGAGTTATGGCTGTGCAGCTCCTCGGTCGCGCCGAGATCGGCCAGCTCGCGGCGCAGGGCGGCGCAGCGATACTCGACCGAGGGCCCCGGCCCTTCCAGGCGCAGCGCCGTCACCGCCGTGCCGGCTTCCGCGACGTAGGAGACAGCGGACTTGCCCGTCTGGGCCGCCGGCAGATGGGCGGCGCCGGAGACCTCGTGCGGCGAGCCGAGCGCCCGCGTCATGGCCGCCAGCGCCGTCGTGTCGTCGAGGCCGAGCAGCAGCACGGTCCAGGTCTTCTCCGGGCGCGGCAGCACCTTCACCGTCACGTCGGTCATCACCGCCAGGGTGCCGTAGGAGCCGCAGAGCAGCTTGCAGAGGTCGTAGCCGGTGACGTTCTTCACCACCCGGCCGCCGGACTTGAAGAGCTCGCCGCGGCCGGAGACCGCCTGGACACCGAGGAAGTGGTCGCGCGCCGCCCCGGCCTTGATGCGCCGCGGGCCGGAGAGGTTGCAGGCCAGAACCCCGCCGAGGGTGGCCGCGCCGGCGTCGGCGCCCAGCAGCGGGCCGAGGTCGGCCGGCTCGAAGGCCAGCATCTGGCGCTTTTCCTCCAGCGCCGCCTCGACGGCCGCCAGCGGGGTGCCGGCGCGCGCGGAGAGCACCAGCTCCTCCGGCTCGTAGAGGGTGATTCCGTCCAGGCGCGAGAGGTCCAGGCTGTGGGCGGCCTGCACCGGGCGGCCCAGGGCGCGCTTGCTGCCGTGGCCGACGACTTCCAGGGGCACTTCCTGAGACACCGCCCAGGCCACTGCCTCGGTCACCTGGTCGCGGGTCTCCGGCGCGAGGGTCTCCGCCTTCTGCGATTCCATACCTGGCTCTCTCGTTAGAAGCGGGGAAGGTCCGGGAAGGGCAGCTTGCCGCCGCTGATGTGCATGCGCCCCAGCTCGGCGCAGCGGTGCAGCTGCGGGAACATCTTGCCGGGATTCAGCAGCGCCTCCGGATCGAAGGCGCATTTCACGCGCTGCTGCTGCTTCAGGTCGGTCTCGTTGAACATGGAGCCCATGAGGTCGCGCTTCTCGACGCCGACGCCGTGTTCGCCGGTCAGCACGCCGCCGACCTCAACACAGAGCTTCAGGATGTCCGAGCCGAAGTCTTCGGCCTTCTCCAGCTCGCCCGGCTTGTTGGCGTCGTAGAGGATCAACGGGTGCAGGTTGCCGTCGCCGGCGTGGAAGACGTTGGCAACGCCCAGGCCGTAGTGCTCGCTGAGCTCGCGCATGCGCCGCAGCACCACCGGCAGCTGGGCGCGCGGGATGGTGCCGTCCATGCAGTAATAGTCCGGCGAGATGCGCCCCACCGCCGGGAAGGCCGCCTTGCGCCCGGCCCAGAAGGTCATGCGCTCTTCTTCGCTTTCGCTGGTGCGGCTGGTGACGGCGCCGTTCTCCGCGCAGATCCGCGAGACCTCGCCGATCAGGTAGTCGACCTCGGCCTGGGGGCCGTCCAGCTCGACGATCAGCAGCGCCTCCACGTCGCGCGGATAGCCGGCGTGGACGAAATCCTCGGCCGCGTGGATTGCCGGCTTGTCCATCATCTCCATGCCGCCGGGGATGATGCCGGCGGCGATGATGGCCGCCACCGCGTCGCCGGCCTGCTCGTTGGTCGGGAAGCCGAGCAGCAGGGCGCGCGCCGTCTCCGGTTTCTTCAAGAGGCGCACCGTCACCTCGGTGACCACGCCCAGCAGGCCTTCAGAGCCGGTCATGATGCCCAGCAGGTCGTAGCCCTCGGCGTCCAGGTGCTTGCCGCCGATGCGCAGGATGGTGCCGTCCATCAGCACCATTTCCAGGCCC
>JBNKHC010000352.1:0-14386 GCA_050290145.1 Kiloniellaceae bacterium
CGGCCGATGTCGCGGTCGTCCAGGTTCTCGGCGGCGAAGATCGCGTCGACCAGCGCCATCTCGTGCAGGATCTGCTTGAACCATAGCTCGTAGGCCTGATGCACGACGATGAACAACATCTCATCGTGGGCCGGTCTGCCCTGGCGCGCGCTCTCGGGCGCCTGGGCGCCGAGCAGCCGGTCGAGCTGCAGATAGTCGGCGTAGTAGAGCGGCTTTTTCTCTTCGCTCACGACTCTGGGTCCTCTTGCAGCCTAAGGCGGAACCAGGGAAACCCAATTCGCGGTAGCGATCAAGGAAAGCCGTCAGAGCCCCTCGGCGACGCGCAGCAAATAAATGCCGTAGTCGTTCTTGCGCAGCGGCTCGGCCAGAGCCCGCAGGTTCTCGGCGGAGATGTAGCCCTTGCGGAAGGCGATCTCCTCCAGGCAGGCGACCTTCAGGCCCTGGCGATGTTCGATGGTCTGCACGAACTGGGCGGCGGCGATCAGGCTGTCGTGAGTGCCGGTGTCCAGCCAGGCGAAGCCCCGGCCCAGGCACTCGACCTTCAGCTGCCCGGCCTCCAGGTAGCGCCGGTTGAGGTCGGTGATCTCCAGCTCCCCGCGGTCCGAGGGCTTCAGGTCGGCGGCGATGTCCGCCACCTGCTCGTCGTAGTAATAGAGCCCGGTGACGGCGAAGCGCGACTTCGGGTGGCGCGGCTTTTCCTCCAGGCTGACGGCCTGCCCGGCGGCATCGAACTCGACCACGCCGTAGCGCTCGGGATCGGAGACCTGGTAGCCGAAGACCGTCGCGCCCTGGCGCAGGGCGGCGGCGCGCATCAGCACGTCCTGCAGGCCCTGGCCGTAGAAGATGTTGTCACCCAGGATCAGGCAACATTTCTCACCGGCGATGAACTCGCGGCCGATAAGGAATGCCTGGGCCAGGCCCTCCGGCTTCGGCTGCACGGCGTAGCTGAGGTTGATCCCCCACTGGCTGCCGTCGCCCAGCAGCTCGAGGAACAGCGGCGCGTCATGCGGTGTGGTGATGATCAGGATGTCGCGGATGCCCGACATCATCAGCACCGACAGCGGATAGTAGATCATCGGCTTGTCGTAGACCGGCAGCAGCTGCTTGCTGATCGCCCGGGTCACCGGGTGCAGCCGGGTGCCGGAACCGCCGGCGAGGATGAGACCCTTCATGACTTTTCCTCTCCTTGCGGCACCAGAAGGTTCCGCAGCACTTCCGTCAATCCCTTGCGCCAGTCGATCGGCCCCTGTCCGAAGGTCGCCTGAAACAGGCTGGAATCCAATGTGGAATCCTGGGGCCGGCGGGCCGCGGTCGGATAGTCCGCGGTGGCGATGGGGCGCAGCTTCGGCCCCTTGCGTCCGGTAAGACCCTGCTGCCCGATGAAAATCGCATCGGCGAAGTCGTACCACGAAGTGCGCTCCGCCCCGGCGCAGTGATAGGTGCCATAGGTTTCCGGCGCCAGCCGCCCGGCCACCGCGAGAACGGCTTCGGCCAGCGCCGCCGCCGGCGTCGGGCAGCCGTACTGGTCGGCGACGATGGAGAGCTCCTCGCGCTCGCCGCCGAGGCGCAGCATGGTCTTCACGAAGTTGGTGCCCCAGGCCCCGAAGACCCAGGAGGTGCGCAGGATGACGTGCGCCGGCAGGGCCGCGCGCACGGCCTCTTCGCCGGCCAGCTTGCTGCGGCCGTAGACGCTCAGCGGATTTGCCGGATCGTCCTCGATATAGGCGCAGCCCTTCGATCCGTCGAAGACATAGTCGGTGGAGAGGTGGATCAGCGCCGCGCCGCTGTCACGGCAGGCCTCGGCCAGGTGGGCCGCGCCGTCGCGGTTGACCGCCATGGCCAGGGCTTCCTCGCTCTCGGCCTTGTCGACGGCAGTGTAGGCGGCCGCGTTGATTACCGTGGCGTAGCCGCGCTCCACCGCCTGCTTCACGGCGGCGGCCTCGGTGACGTCGAGCTGGCGGCGGTTGAAGGCGGTCAGGGACAGGCCGCGGCTCGCCGCCAGCTTGCGGACCTCCTGGCCCAACTGGCCCTCGCTGCCGAGCAGCAGCAGTCCGCCCACAGTCATCTAACCGGCTTTCTGGCCGGTCTTGGAGAGGCCCAGCCGTTCACCGGCGTAGCGACGCTCCAGGATGCCGCGCCACCAGTCCTGGTGCTCCAGGTACCAGGCGATGGTCTTGCGCAGGCCTGAGGCGAAGCTTTCCTGCGGCGCCCAGCCGAGCTCGCGCTTGATCTTGGAAGCATCGACCGCATAGCGCAGGTCGTGGCCCGGCCGGTCGGTGACATAGGCGATGAGATCGCGGCGCGATCCGCCACCCCCCTCGACTGTCCCGGCACGCGGGGCGAGTTCGTCGACCAGGTCGCAAATCATGTGAACCACGTCAATGTTGCGCATCTCGCTGTCGCCGCCGACGTTGTAGGTCTCGCCGACGCGGCCTTGGGTCAGCACCGCGACCAGCGCGCGGGCGTGGTCTTCGACGTGCAGCCAGTCGCGCACGTTCTCGCCCTTGCCGTAGACCGGCAGCGGCTTTTCGGTCAGCGCGTTGATGATCATCAGCGGGATCAGCTTCTCGGGAAACTGATAGAGGCCGTAGTTGTTGGAGCAGTTGCTGGTCACCACCGGCAGGCCGTGGGTCTGGTGCCAGGCGCGCACGAAAAAGTCGGAAGACGCCTTGCTGGCCGAATAGGGCGAGTTCGGACGGTAGGGCGTTTCCTCGGTAAAATAGCCCTCCGCCCCCAAGGCACCGAAGACCTCGTCGGTGGAGATGTGATGGAAACGGAAAGCGGACTGCGCCGCTCCTTCCAGCTCCCGCCAATACGCCGTCGCCGTTTCCAGCAGGCGGTAGGTGCCGACCACGTTGGTCTGGATGAAGTCGGCGGCATCGTCGATGGAGCGGTCGACGTGGGATTCCGCGGCCAGGTGCATCACCGCATCGGGACGGTGCACGGCGAAGATTTCCCGCAGCGACGAACCGTCGCAGATATCGACCTTAGCGAAGGCATAGTCGGGGCTCTCGCCCGCCTCCTCCAGGGCCTCGGGCGTCGCCGCGTAGGTCAGCTTGTCGACGTTCACCACCGCCGCCGCATCCTCCCGGATGAGGTGGCGTATGACGGCCGAGCCGATGAAGCCGGCGCCGCCGGTGACCAGGATTTTCATGCAGCCCCCTTCGCCGTCCCGCGCCCGCCCGGAAGAGCCCATGAGCCACTTCCCAGGCAGGCTGCAAAAAACCTTCTAACGCCCTTGGTCATATTGAAAAACTCTTGATAAATCCCTTAGCCCGGGCCAGGCCCGGTCGCGCTCCGACAGCGTCGCCCCGGCCACCGCCGGCCACTCGATGCCCAGCTCAGGGTCGCTCCACAGCAGGCCCTGCTCGGCCTCCGGCGCATAGAAGTCGCTGACCTTGTAGAGGACCTCGCAGCCCGGCTCCAGGGTGCAGAAGCCGTGGGCGAAACCGACGGGAATGAAGATCTGGTTCCAGGCCTCGGCGGAGATGACCGCGCTGACGTGCCGGCCGTAGGTGGGCGAGCCCACGCGCAGGTCGACCGCCACGTCGAAGACCGCGCCGCGGATCACGCGCAGCAGCTTCGCCTGGGCGCGCGGCGGCACCTGGAAATGCAGGCCGCGTACGGTACCCGCCTCGGCCGAGAGGGAGTGATTGTCCTGCACGAACTCCGCCTCGATGCCGGCGGCGGCGAAGGCCTGCTTGTTGTAGGTCTCAGAGAAAAAGCCGCGGTGGTCGCCGTACTTGGCCGGCTTGAGCAGCAGCACCTCGGGAATGGCCAGGCTTTCAACGTCCATGAACAGGTTCTCTCACCAAACCACAGCAGGAGGGGCGCAGGCCGACGCGCCGGCGCGGCGCCCGAGTCCCGCGCTGGATCATACTGCAAATCGGATGGTTGTGCTTAGGCGCCGCCGGCCTTGTTCGCCACCGGGCGCATGGCCGGCCGGAGGACCGGGCGGCTCAGCGACATGATCTGGATGCCCTGTGCGGTCAGATAGGCTTCGGCTGCGGCGCGCGCCGAGGCGTGGGAGTCCTCGAAGCCCTCGGCATAGAACTCGCCCTGACGCTTCCAGGCCACGCGCCAACGGTAACCCGGACGTCCGCGCGGGCCGTTGGGGCCGGGGTTTCCCGGCCAGGGTTCGACAACGAGATTATAGTTCTTGAGACCGTGCATCCCGACGCAGCCTCATTCCCCGTGACGCCTGCAGAAGGAGCCGTGGCTCTGATCACAACAATGTCACTATAATCGATGTGATCAGGAGCCGTGAGGAAAAAAGCGGGGGGCTTCCGCAAGAATCGCCCCTGCAGGAATTCAGAGGGGGCTTCCCAAGACCCGGCCGGCCCGCTACATCAAGGGGCTAGGGAAATGGGGATCTGGTCTTCTGAAAAGGCCGGCGCGCGTCTCGTCAACCGGGGCGCACCGCTACGACAAAGGAACTCAATAACTTATGAGAAATCTGGAACTGCCCGGCCGCTCGGTCGCCCGCTCGCTCAACGGTATGGCGGCGACCTCCCACAGCCTGGCGACGCTGACGGCCATCAACGTGCTGCAGGACGGCGGCAACGCCATGGATGCGGCGGTGGCGGCCTGCGCGGTCCAGGGCGTGGTGGAGCCGGAATCCACCGGCCTGGGCGGCGACTGCTTCGTGCTCTACGCCCCCAAGGGCAGCAGTGACATCGTCGCCTTCAACGGCTCGGGCCGGGCGCCTCAGGCGGCCACCGCCAAGTGGTTCGCCGACCAGGGCATCGACAAGATCGAGCGCTACACCCCCCACGCCGTGACCGTGCCCGGCGCGGTCGACGCCTGGGCGCAGCTGCTGCGCGACCACGGCACGCGCAGCCTCGGCGACACGCTGCAGCCGGCGATCCGCTTCGCCCGCGACGGTTACGTGGTGACTGAGCGCGTGGCGACGGACTGGGCCGGCGAGGTCGAGACCCTGTCCCACGACCCCGCGGCCAGCAGCATCTTTCTGCCGAACGGCAAGGCGCCGGCGCTGGGCAGCGTCCACCGCCAGCCGGCCCTGGCGGCCAGCCTGGAGATGATCGCCGAGCAGGGCCGCGACGCCTTCTACAAAGGTGCCATCGCCGAAGACCTGGTGGCGCACCTGAAGGAGCTGGGCGGCCTGCACAGCCTGGAGGACTTCGCCTCCGCCGGCGGCGAGTACGTCGATCCGATCAAGACCAGCTACAAGGGCCATGACGTCTACGAGTGCCCGCCCAACGGCCAGGGCGTCATCGCGCTGCTGCTGCTGAACATCCTCTCCGGCTACGACCTGCCGGCCATGGGCGCGATGAGCGCCGCGCGCCTGCACCTCGAGATCGAGGCCACCCGCCTCGCCTACCAGGCGCGCAATACCTACGTCGCCGACCCGGCCCAGGCGGAAGTGCCGGTGGAGCAACTGCTCTCCGCCGACTACGCGGCAGCGCTGCGCAGCGAGATCGATACCGCGCGCGCCAAGATCCCCAGCGCCGTCCCGCCGGTCGCCGAACACGCCGACACGGTCTACATCACCGTGGTCGACAAGGACCGCAACGCGGTC
Source organism: Kiloniellaceae bacterium (assembly GCA_050290145.1). Lineage (GTDB taxonomy): Bacteria > Pseudomonadota > Alphaproteobacteria > Kiloniellales > Kiloniellaceae > Pelagibius. The sequence goes on from JBNKHC010000352.1 coordinate 5,540, forward strand.
AGCTTCATCAATTCCACCTTCAGCTCCTTCGGCAGCGGCATCTGCGGCCCCAAGACTGGGATTATTCTGCAGAACCGCGGCGCGGCCTTCTCCGTCGATCCGGAGCATCCCAACTGCATCGCCCCCGGCAAGCGCCCCATGCACACCATCATTCCCGGCATGGTGGCCAAGGGCGACAAGGTGGTCATGCCCTTCGGCGTCATGGGCGGGCAGTACCAGGCCTGCGGCCATGCCCGCTTCCTGACCAACTTTTTCGACTACGGCCTGGACGTGCAGCAGTCCATGGACCTGGCGCGCAGCTTCCCGGCGCCGGGCGAGACCGAGGTGGAGGCCGAGAGCGGCATCCCGCGCGAGGTGCTGGCCGAGCTGGAGGCGATGGGCCACCGCTTCTGCCCGCCCGAAAAGCCGATCGGCGGCAGCCAGGCGATCCAGATCGACTGGGACCAGGGCACGCTGGCCGGCGGCTCCGACCCGCGCAAGGACGGCTGCGCCCTCGGCTACTAGACACCTTTCGGATCAAGGAGTTCCGCCGTGACGCTCGACCCCGCCTTGCGTGAAGCCTACGAGAGCATCACTACCGCGACCATCACCACCATCCTGCTGAAAAAGGGCCTGCGCAACGTCGGCCTGCGCGGTCCGAAGCCGCTGCGCTCCTGGGGGCGCCTCGTCGGCCCGGCCTTCACCCTGCGCTTCGTGCCGGCGCGCGAGGATCTGGCGACGCCGGCCTCCTGGTCCTCGCCCACCTCGACCCGCGCCGCCATCGAGGAGATGCCGGAAGGCGTCATCACCGTGGTCGACGCTATGGGCGTGCAGGACGCCGGCATCTTCGGCGACATCCTCTGCGCCCGGATGCACAAGCGCGGCGTCACCGCCCTGGTCACCGACGGCGTGCTGCGCGATCGCGAAGGCGTGGAGGACAGCGGCCTGCCGGTGTGGTGCAGCGGCATCGCCGCCCCGCCCTCGGTCGCGGGCCTGACCTTCGTCGGCTGGCAGCAGCCCATCGCCTGCGGCGGCGTCGCGGTCTTCCCCGACGATCTCATCGTCGCCGACAAGGACGGCGCAGTGGTGGTGCCCAAGGACATGATCGAGGAGGTCGCCGCCCTGGGCATCGAGCAGGAGCAGATGGAAGCCTGGATCATGAAGGAGGTCCAGCACGGCGCGAAGCTGCCCGGCCTCTACCCCATGAACGAGGAAAACCGCGCCCGCTACGAAGCGGAAATGAAGAAGGGCTGAGGCGCCTGGAAGGCAGGGGACAGGGGTATGGCGGAACCGACCGCCCGGCAGGAGCATTCGGATTAGCATCGCCCCCGATGGGCCCAGGGACTAAGGTCTCTGCATGAAACTCTTCGAGTGCCAGGACTGCGGCCAGCTACTGTATTTCGAGAATACGCGCTGCGAGCACTGCGGACGGCTGCTCGGCTATCTCAGCGACCGCGCGGAACTGAGCGCCCTGGCGGCGACGGGAGACAACACCTGGCACGCCCTGGCCGCGCCCGGCGAGCTGTTCCGCTTCTGCGCCAACTCCGACTACGACGCCTGCAACTGGCTGGTGCCCGCCGACAGCGGCGACGCCTTCTGCCGCGCCTGCCGGCTCAACCGAACGATTCCCGACCTAGACGTCGCCGACAACCTGTTGCTCTGGCAGCGGATGGAAGCCGCCAAGCACCGGCTGGTCTACGCCCTGCTGCGCCTCGGGCTGCCGCTAATCAGCCGGCACGACGATGCCGAGAAGGGTCTCGTTTTCGATTTCCTGTCGGACAGCGGCACCGCTTTCCAGGAAGGCCCGCAGGTGATGACCGGCCATGCCGCGGGCCAGATCACCATCAACCTCGCCGAGGCCGACGACGTCGAGCGCGAACGCCACCGCCGCGATATGGCGGAGAGCTACCGCACGATCCTGGGGCACTTTCGCCACGAGATCGGCCATCATTATTGGGAGCGTCTGGTGCGCGGCGGCGTCTGGCACAACAGCTATCGTGAGCTGTTCGGAGACGAGCGCCGCGACTACGGGGCCGCCTTGGAGGCGCATTACGCCGGCGGACCGCCGGACGACTGGCAGCAGCACTTCGTCAGCAGCTACGCCAGCGCTCATCCCTGGGAAGACTTCGCGGAGACCTGGGCGCACTACCTGCACATGGTGGACACGCTCGAAACGGCCGCGGCCTTCGGCCTAAGCATCAACGCCGAAGCCGGCCGCCTGGCACCGCTGAAGATGGAGATCGACTTCGATCCTTATCGCCACGGCGACTTCGACGCGCTGGTCTCAGCCTGGCTGCCGCTCACCGCGGCGGTGAACAGCCTCAACCACAGCATGGGCCAACCCGACCTCTATCCCTTCGTTCTGGCGCCAGAGGTCATGGGCAAGCTTCGCTTTGTCCATGGCCTCGTGCGACAGAAGACGAGCTAGAACTGGTCAGCCAGCTTGGCCATGCAGGCGGTTGCGACGGCGCGGTTCGGATCGTTCGCCCCGGGCATGGTGGCCCAGCCGGCGTCCATAAGCATGTCGCTGCGCTTGTAGCTGCTGGCAGCTTTCAGCTGCGCAAGCGTCTCGGTCAAGCGCGGATCCTGCTTGGACTGCTCGAGACAGATCGGCACCAGGGCGGCGACGACTTCATGACGGGCCTTTTCGGCCGCCATCTTGTTGGCGGCGCCGCCGGTCACCCAGCCCCCCCAGGAAAATCCGGCGATGGCCAAGATAACGGCGCCGACAGCAGCGCCATAGACTGCGGGTTTGAGCCATTCGGGAGCGTTCATATCTAAGGTCCTCCACTTAGGGAAAAACCGCTTCTCCCTTTATATTTACTACTTTACATAAAATCACAAATTAATCACGGGATTTATCTTCCAATATTGACGTTATGAAAATATTTCCGGCTCATCTAGCTGAATAATATCAACAATATTTCTACATTTTATTTGGGAAACGGGTGCCCTGAAATGATCACCTTCACCTGGCGCAGAGGCTGTACTGCGAAACCGGCCGGCTTCCACCGGGGACCGCTCCGGGCGGACGGCCGCGCCGGGGGTCTAGCCCCGGAAGGCAAAGCTGCGCCCTGCCCGCGCCGGCCTGCCCGAGCGGGGCAGCTTCTTTGCGGGTTCCTTGGCGCCGCACTTCGGACAGGCCACCGCCTTCCTTTTCAAGTCGTAGTACTTGCATCCACACTCGGGGCAAAGGTGCTTGCGCCCGCGATCCGATTTGTCCATCTCTTCAATCCTTAATAAAAGTGCGGGATAGGCACCGGCCGCCGCGCCGCAGGCGGGCACATGACGGCGTTCCGGACACACCAGGCGTGCTAACGCCGGCCGCCGGAGCTGCTGGCCCGCACCGGCAGGCCGCTGCGCCAGGCACTCGAGCTCTTGCAGCGCGCGCAGATGCGCTCGCCCGCCCACTGGCTTTCGAAGGCGCCCCGGCAGCGCAGGCATTGACGGACCTTGGGATCGTCCTGATTCAGTTGGTCGTCCTGCAGGTCACTCAATGGAAACTTGGTCATGGCCGTTCCTTGGAGCTTTCGCACAGCTTCGCCAGGTCCTCGAGCGTCCGGGCGATAAGGGCCTGGCGCTGCGGCTCCTGCGCATCCGGCGTAGCGGCGAACAACTGGATCAGGTATTGCGCCTTGACGGCCGCCTCCTCCCAGCACTCCGCAGGTTGGGTAAGCGCCTGCTCGAGCTCTTCCTGACGCACGCGCAGCGCCTCCTGGTCGAGCTGGAACTCATAGAGCCGCTGACGGCGGATCTCGGTCGCTTTCATGGAAGCGAAACCGCGGTGGGCATCCAGGTCGACAGGCTTATCGGTCATGGCAGCACGCAGCGGTTTTCCTGCTGCTCAAACGGGCGGTCGCATTCCCAATCGTTGCCGGAAAAGTCGAGGTGAGCGTTCGCGGGCATTTCCACGGGAAGGCAACTGTCTTCGGTCGAGCGATAACCCCGTTCGCATTCCCAGCCCGAACCATAGTTGGATTCCGTCAGGAAACCGTTGCGCGGCACCTTTATGGGAACGCAGGTCTCATCGACTTCGCGATAGCCGCGTTTGCAGTTCCAGCGGATCCCGGAGGCATCGAGGTAGCCATTAGCGGGTACCCGAATTGCGACACAGGTTTCCCTGTCCTCCCGATAGCCGCGCCGGCATTCCCAGCCGCGCCCGTAGGAGGTCTTCGTTGCAAAGGCGTTTGTTGGGATCTGGATCGACACACAGGCACCCTTGGTTTCTCGGTAGCCGCGATTACATTTCCAACCCGTGCCGTAGCCGTCCGCCGAGGCATTGACCGGCATGCTTCCGGTTCCCGCGGCCGCCTGCCCGCCGATGGCCGCAAATACCAGGAGCACCGGCAAAAACAGGCGGAGAAAGGCACAATGGAGGCGTTTTGCGTTCATGCTGTTGGACCTTTCCGGGATGCCGGCCTAGAGGCGTTGAAACGCCGCATCGCCTTCACCGATGGAAAGCGGGAGCGATGACGCCGCCTTACGACGCGCCTTCCGAACCTCAAGCTCCGAAGCGGCGCGGCGCGGCAGAAATTACCGATGTGCAATATATAGGCTATACATACGATACTTCAAGATAAGTATGATTTTTTCTGTATCTGATAAATATTTTCTTCCTAAAAGACAAAAATGATTGAGAAAATTATTTTGCAATATAGAATACAATAGATTGAACCAGTTCCCCGAGAGCCAAGAATTCGCACCAGACGTTGCTGCGGCAAAGCCCCGTGGCTTTCGGTCGCTGCTCCTCTGCCGAGGCCTGCGATCTGCGTATCCGATTGACTTCTGCCGGATAGTCTCTAACGTTCCGGCGTACGCGACGCATATGTCGGACGCTGCCTAATACACCGGTACGCCGACTGCCTTAGATATCCGATGACATTGTGAGCGTTTCACCGGCAGCCTTTCGCCTGATGCGGCAAGCTGCCTCCGCACTCCCGTCAGAGGAAAAAGCGCCATGCCGACTGGTACCGTTAAGTGGTTCAACGCCACCAAGGGGTTCGGATTCATCGAACCGGAGGACGGCTCCAAAGACGCCTTCGTGCATATCTCGAGTGTCGAGCGCGCCGGTCTCACGTCGCTGCGCGAAGGCCAGAAGGTTTCCTACGACCTGCAGCCGGGACAAAACGGCAAGTCTTCCGCCGAGAACCTGTCCATCGTCGACTAGACATCGGCCGCGCTCCCCGTCGTTCTGTGGAGCGCGTTCAGGTACAGGTCAAAGGATCCGGTCCGCCCGACGGGATCGAACGGCGGCGCAGCCGTGGCCGCCACCTCTGTCTGCCCTGCAGCCCGGCTTGGCATCGTCGGCTTTACAACCTCTTGCCCCGGCCGTCGCGCGCGCAAGGCCGATGGAAATTTTCGCTTGGCTCGTGCCGAACCAAACAAAGGAGTACCGCGATGTGGAAGCCGACGAGGTCACGAGCCGAGCAGCAGTTCGCCGCCGGCCAGAAAAAAGACCAGACCCTGATCAAGCAGAAGGAAAAGACCCAGCGCGAGCGCGACGAGCGCATGGCGCGCCTGCGCGACCTGCGTCTTGCCAAGGAGGCGGCGGAAAAAACCGCTGCCGGAAAGCCCGAGAGCCCTCAGGACGAGCCGGCCCTAGAGGCCGCGGCGGCCCCTGAAGCCGCCGTGCCGGCGGAAACCGTTGCGGAAACCGAAGCCCCCAAGCCCCGCCTGCCCCGGGTGCATACGCACCGATCCTGAAAATCGGCGCGCCCGGCGCCCTCCCCTTTCTCGCTCTTGCCTGGGTAGCCATCCCTGCCTAGTCTTCGCGTATGGCGTTCGCAAAGCTCATGCCCCGCTATCGCCTGCGCCCGGGCAACCCATCGGACGCGCAGGGTATCTTCGCGGTCCACGACCGGGCCGTGCGGGAGCTTGCGCGCGGCGTCTACAGCGACAGCCAGGTGGAAAGCTGGGTCCAGGGCAACAGCCCGGAGCGCTACGTCGCCGCCATGCGCGAGGACGGCGAGCATTTCCTGGTGGCAGTGGCGCGGCTGCGCGGCATCGTCGGCTTCTGCGCCTACAAGGATGAGGAGGTCCGCAGCCTCTACATCGACCCCGACTGGTCGCGCCTGGGCGTGGGCACCGCCCTGCTGCAGCGCGCCGAGGCGGCGATCGCCAAGGCCGGCCATGCCAAGGTCGTCATCGGCGCAAGCCTGGTCGGCCTGCCGTTTTATGAATCACGGGGTTACCGGGTGATCCGGCATCGCCACTGGCGTACCCGCGGCGGCCTGATGATCCCTGCCGCCGACATGGAAAAGCCGCTGCCGGAAGCATCGCTCTGCGGCCCGGCCCGCCAGACGGGCTGAATAGAGGCGAGCTGCTTCAGAGCGGCTGGAGCGGCGGCGGCGGGCTCTGGCAAAGCATCTCCTCGATCGCCGTCAGGAAGCCCTGCCCCACCGTCGATTCCGGGTCCATCTCGCGCAGGATACGGCGGAACACCGTGCTGCCTTCCGGGAAGGTCCGCATGTGAGCCACGGTTTCCCGCGCCAGGCGTTCGCCCAGCGGCCAGTCGTCCTGATAGACGCCGCTGTCCGCCGGTACGGTCCAATAATGCCAGCCGCCCTCGTCATCCCTGCTGACGGTGGGAAACTTCAGCCATTCGTCATCCCACCACGCCGAGGCGCGGGCCGCTTCGCGCACGGCCTCGTTCTCCTCCCGGCGGTAGGTCTCGAGATCGAAAACGTTCTTGTCTGCGGCCATCAGGGGGCTCCCTTCATCGAAGCATCGAGCGGTCTAAACCGAAAAGTACTTGGCCTGCGGATGGTGCAGGACAATGGCGGAGGTCGACTGCTCCGGGTGCAGCTGATGCTCATCGGACATTTCAACGCCGATCTCGCCCGCCTTCAAGAGGCGCAGCAGCTGCTCCTGGTCCTCCAGGTTGGGACAAGCCGGGTAGCCGAAGGAATAGCGCGACCCACGGTAGCCCTGCTGCAGCATGGCGTCCAGGTCGCGGGAATCCTCGTGCCCGAAGCCAAGCTCGGCGCGGATGCGCTTGTGGACGTACTCGGCCAGGGCCTCTGCCATCTCGACCCCCAGGCCGTGCAGGTAGAGGTAGTCCTGGTAGCGGTCGTCCTGGAACCACTCCCGCGCCACGTCAGAGGCGTGCTGGCCCATGGTGACGATCTGCAGGCCCAGGACGTCGCGCTCGCCTGAGGTGATGTCGCGCACGAAGTCCGCAATGCAAAGGCCGCCGGCGCGCGCCTGGCGCGGCAGGGTAAAGCGCCCAACCTCGCGGTCGTGGTCCTCGGGGTCGAAGACGATGACGTCGTTGCCCTCGGCATTGGCCGGCCAGTAGCCGTAGACCGCCTGGGGCACCAGGATATCCTGCTGCTTGCAGACGTCCAGCATGCGCTTCAGCGTCGGGCGCAGCTCCTTGCGCGCCCAGGCCATGTACTCCTCCAGGGACCGCCCCTGCTTCCGGAAGCCCCACTGGAACTGGTAGAGCATGCGCTCGTTCAGGAAAGGCACCAGGGCGTCGAGGGGCACCCGCGCCAGCACCCGCGGGCCCCAGAAGGGCGGCTCCGGGATCGCGACCCCGGCGGCCAGCTCGTCGCGGCGCAGGCGGGTTTCCTCCAGATCGACCGGGCGCTGGTCGGCACGGTTCGGCTTTCCCAGCGTGCGGTTGTTGTTGCTCGGGCGTGCCTGGCGCTTTTCCTGGCGCTCGCTGACGTGGGCGCCGAAGTCGCCGTTGACCACCTTGTCCATCAGCGAGAGGCCGTCGAAGGCGTCGCGGGCGTAGGCCACCTGGCCGGTGGCGTAGGCCGCAGCGCAGTCGGTCTCGACGTAGTTGCGGGTCAGCGCCGCACCGCCCAGCATGACCGGCACGCTCACCTTGTCGCGGGTCATGCGCTCCAGGTTCTCGCGCATGATCACCGTGGACTTCACCAGCAGGCCGGACATGCCCACCGCGTCGGCGCCGTGTTCCACGACAGCGGCCAGGATGTTGTCGATGGGCTGCTTGATGCCCAGGTTCACCACCTTGTAGCCGTTGTTGGTGAGAATGATGTCGACCAGGTTCTTGCCGATGTCGTGCACGTCGCCCTTCACCGTGGCGAGGACGATGGTGCCCTTCTCCTGGCCTTCCACCTTCTCCATGAAGGGCTCCAGGAAACGCACCGCGGCCTTCATGGTCTCCGCCGACTGCAGCACGAAGGGCAGCTGCATCTTGCCGGCGCCGAACAGCTCGCCCACCACCTTCATGCCGGCCAGCAGGTGGACGTTGATGATGTCGAGGGGCGCGTGCCTCTCCAGGGCCTCCTTGAGGTCCTCCTCCAGACCCTGGCGGTCGCCGTCGACGATGCGGTCCTTCAGGCGGGTCTCCACGTCCTCGGCGCGCGCGCGCTTTTCCGTAGCGGCCGCGCTGCGGCCCTCGAAGAGGGCCATGAAGGCCTGCAGCGGGTCGTAGCCCTCCCTGCGGCGGTCGAAGATCAGGTCCTCGGCGACCCTGACCTCTTCTTCCGGAATCTTGTGCAGCGGCATGATCTTGCTGACGTGCACGATGGCGCCGGTGAGGCCGCGCTTGATGGCGTGGTCGAGGTAGACCGAGTTCAGCACATGGCGCGCCGCGGCATTCAATCCGAAGGAGATGTTGGAGAGGCCGAGCAGGATCTGGCAGTCCGGCAGCTCGCGGGAAATCGCCTCGATGGCCTCCAGGGTCCAGAGACCCAGCTTGCGGTCGTCCTCGTTGCCGGTGCAGATGGTGAAGGTCAGCGGGTCGATCATGAGATCGCTGGCCGGCAGGCCGTGCTGCACGCAGGCGAAGTCGTGCAGACGCTTGGCGACCTCCACCTTGCGCTCGGCGCTCTTGGCCATGCCCTCTTCGTCGATGGTCAGCGCGATGACCGCCGAGCCGAAGCGGCGGGCCAG
>JBNKHC010000353.1:0-2618 GCA_050290145.1 Kiloniellaceae bacterium
CGGAACAGGCCTTCGCTGTTCTCGAAATCTTCCGGCCCGCTGCCCGTCGCCAGGCTGCTGTCCTCGTATTCGGTATAGGTGTATTCCAGGCGGGCGAAGAAATCCTCCGAGATGGGCAGCTCCAGGCCCCCGCCGACGCGCAGGCCGAGCAGGTACTCGTCCTCTTCGAAGTGGTTGCCGGTGGTCGTCACCTCGGTGTTGAACTTGCTGTACATCACGCCCGCACGGGCATAGGCCAGGGCGCCGCCGGGCAGCACGTAGCCGGCGCGCAGCGCCGCGCCGATGCCGCCTTCCTTGTCGATCTCGAAGACGCGGCCCGTCGGCTCGCGCTCGCGCTCCCAGGTGACGTCGCTGATTTCCGCCTCCGCTTCGGCGCCCAGGTAGACGTTGTGCCAGACGACGCCGTAACCGCCGAAGAGGCCGCCCGTGGCGCCGCCTTCGCCGGCGTCGACCTCCAGCGTGCTGCCGGCCTGGCGGTCGCCGGTGTTCTTGCTGTTGAGGCGGTTCTGGCCGCCGCCGGCGCCGATGTAGAAGCCGGCCAGGTCGATTTGGTTTTCGGCTCCGGCGTTCGCGTCCTGCTTCTCGCCGCCGGGGAAGCGGTAGCCGAGGCCCAGGCGCACCAGGCTCTCGTTGTTGGCGAAGTTGTCACGGCCGCCGCTGTAGGTGATGTCGTAGTCTTCGTAGTCGGTGTAGCTGTAGTCCAGGCGCAGGAAGAGGTTGCCGGTCAGCGTCGTTTCGGCACCGACCCCGACGCGCATCCCCATCAGCGTGCGCGACTCGCCGTAGCTGTTGCCGCTTTCGATGTAGTCGGTGTCGAAGCCCGCCTCGACGATGCCGAAGCGGCCGTAGATCATGGAGTCGTCGTTCAGCCAGTAGCCGACGACCGGTCCGGCGGAGATCGACCATTCCCGCTCCACCGAGTAGATGCGCCCGCCCATGTCGCGGACGTGCCCCCAGTCGACATCGCTGATCTCGCCGTCGATCTCCAGTCCGAACTGCCAGTCGCCGGCACGCAGGGCATAGCCCAGGAAGGGGCCGCCGCCGATGCCGAAGTCCGCGAGCTCGCTGGTCAGCGTGCCGCCGGGGGCGCCGCGCGGCCCCGCCAGCTCGGTGCCCAGATTGGGCAGGCTGCCCTGGACGCCGACATAGAGGCCGCTGAGGTCGGCCATGACCTGCGGCGCGGTGGCAAGCGCGTCCTCGTCGAAGGCGGGGGACAGCTCGGCGCCGAGCGAGAAGAAGATCTGGTGCTCGTCGTAGTCCTCGCTGGCGACGGTGGAGTCGCGCTGCAGGAAGGAATAGTTCGTCGCCAGGAAGAAGTTCGGCGTGATGTAGTAGCGCCCGCCGAGGCCGAGATCCAAGGTGGTGTCCTCCCGGTCCAGCCCCTTGTAGTCGCTTTCGTAGTAGGAGAGCGAGGTCTCGAAGCTCAGGTCGGGGCGGATCTGCTGGATCAGCGAAACGCCATAGGCGGTGCTGAGATAGCCCGATGAGCCGCTCAGCGTGGTTTCCTGCAGGGAGCGGTCGACGAAGCCCCGGATGCGCGTGGTCGGCTGCGGCCGCCAGGTCACCTGCAGGCCGAAGTCCGGCTCGGTCGTGGTTGCGAAGCTCGAATCGTCGTAGTCCTGGCTCAGCAGGCCGACGAAGGCTTCGGCGTCGAGAGTGGCATCGGGGCGGTACCGCAGGCCCGCGGCGGCGCTGAAGCCTTCCGAATCGCGGTCGAAGCCGAAGTCGTCATGGGACGCGTGATAGTCGCGCAGGTCGAAGAGGCCCTGGCCGAAGATCTCGTAGCCGGGGGCGACCATGTAGCCGACGCGCGCGCCGGCGGTGTAGAGGTCGCGGTCGCGGTCGTCGTTGTTGATACGGCCGCCGGCCGCATCGACATCGTCGAAGTTCAGCTGCTCGAAGGTGCCGCCGGCGCGCAGTGTCACGTTGCCGAAGCGGTTGTTGGTGCCGAGGAAAGCCTGGCTGTCGTAGAACAGCGTCGGCTCGTCACCGTTCACGTCGTCGGGCGATTGTCTTTCCTCGTGATCGCGGCCGAAGCTGACGCCGCCGAAGATGGCGGACTGCGGGGTGATGCGGTAGGTCGTGTCCAGGCCGAAGTCGAAGTCCTCGTAGTCTTCGCTGGTTTCGTCCCAGTGGCGGCCGATCTCCGCCGAGCCGAAGAGCTCGAGGTCGAGAGGGAGTCCCTCAGTGGTGAGCGAAACCTCCGGCGTGATGACGGTCAGCCCGTCGCCGACCTTGTCGTTGCGGGTGGCAAAGACGTTGTCGGTATAGCCCTGGGAAACCGCGGTGCCGGCATCCAGCACGAAGGGGCCGAGGCGGGTCTTGCCGTCATCCGGCGTCGGCGCTGCGGCCGGTGTTTCCCCTTCGGGCTCTCCCTCGGCGGCCGGTTCTTCCCCGGCGGCCTGCTGCAGCAGCAGGTCTGCGCCGCTCGGCGGCCTCACCGCGCCTGCGTCCTGCGCCGACGCGTTGCCCGGCGTCAGCCCCCCCAGGCACTGCACCAGCATAAAGCCCGAGACCAGCCATAGATGCTTTGAAGGCATAACTTCCCCACTTCACTCATTATCGTTCCCGCGTTCGGCTTTCTGCCGGAGCGCCGCCCCTGCGCGCTCCGGCTCAGC